>NZ_RZPH01000603.1:0-3767 GCF_004022825.1 Mesorhizobium sp. M7A.F.Ca.CA.004.04.2.1 | reverse complement strand
CTACCACACCCATTGCGATCCGCGCCTTAACGCCGACCAGGCGATCGAACTGGCCTTCCTGGTCTCGGATCTGTTGAAGAAGAGCCACCCGGTGCAGCACAAGCAGGCGGTCAACGGCTGATTTTCGCGCAGTCCGAATAAGATCCACGAAAGGGCGTCCGAGAAATCGGGCGCCTTTCATGTCTGCGCTAGTCCAGTGTTCCCGGCACCAGCGGGCAGGGACTGTCAGTCCTTCTTGTAGAGCAGCCAGCTCTTGCCGGCCCGGCCTGCCATCGTCGAGTGCTTGGTGACCCGGTTGCGGCCGCTGACCTTGGAGCGATAGAGCGCCCGGTCGGCCTTGGTGTAGAGATCTTCGGGTCCTTCGGCTTCGGACGCCATGCAGATACCCATCGAGACGGTGACGGTGCCGTAATTCGTGCCGGTCTGGCTGCTGGTGAACGGCGTCTGCTCGATCAGGGCGCGAATGCGCTCCGCAACGTCATAGGTGGCGTCCTCGCTGGCGCCCTCGATGATCAGCGCGAACTCCTCGCCGCCGGTGCGGGCGACGAACATGTCGCCGCGAATGCTGGTCTGGAAAATATCGGCGATGCTCTGGATGATCTTGTCGCCGACCGGGTGGCCATAGCGGTCGTTGATATCCTTGAAGCGGTCGATGTCGACAAGAACCAGGGCGTTGAACAGGATACCCCTGTTGCTGTTGTAGATCCTGGTGATCTCCTTGTCGAAGGCGCGCCGATTCCAGATATGCGTCAAGGGATCGGTGTCAGCCAGGCGCTTGTACTCCTCAAGCTTCGACTTGACGCTTTCGAGTTCGGCCGTCTTGTCGCTGAGCGTCGAGGCCACCTGCCGGCCGTGATCGATCGTCGAATTGGTGGCAACCGCCATGGCGTTGGCGATCTTCTGCAGGAGATCCTGAGAGAGAAGGCTGCGTCCGCTGAGGCCGCTCGATGTCTCATCGAGGATCCTGCCGTATTTCTCGATGTGGCTGCGCTCGCTCCGCAGCAGCGAAGCAACCTCCTCGAGCTCCCTGGCAATGACGTCTCTGGCATGCTCTACGATGCCAGGGCCATGGTTGTGGGCAAAGAAAGTGCGCCCGATCTGGTCCAGTTCATCCTGTGTCGGCCGGCTGGCCAGCGAAACGACGGCCAGGCTGAGTTCGCGATTGGTGCCGCTCAGGGCCTCATAGAAGATCTCGTAATTGCGCGGCAGGCCGAGCACGCCCAATTGGCGCATTGTCGCGACAACAGTGGCTGCGATGTCGGTGCTTCGTTCGGTCGGGACAGCTGCCGGCTGCATCTTGGTTCTTCCCCTCGGATCCTCCGCGGAATTCGCGGTTTCCCTTTGTCGCCGAGCCCTGGGGAATGCGACCGACGCTTCGAACAACTTGCGAAGGGATGCGTCCCCACCCACGGCCTTCGCTTGCAGGTGACCATAAATGCGCCGTCGCTAAAGTTTCCTTAACTGGCAGAGGTTCAGCGGGTTTTCTCTGTCTGCGGGCTGTAAAAGCCTTAGTCCGTGCGTCCAACAGTTGGAAACAACGCCGGTGCGGCGGCTTGAATTCGCGATTCGCGCATCGCACTCTTGAAAATGAAACCGAATTTCGGATTCTCCACGCCAGCACATGTCGCATTTGCTTGCGTGCTTGCGCGGCAAAGCTGGAATCCTAAGCCATGCCCGGCACTTTTCTTCAAGGAGGATCGACGTGAGTGATGGTCACCAGGGATCGTGTCTGTGCGGAGCCGTCCGCTTCAGAACGAACGGGGCGCTGCGTGGCGTCGTCTATTGCCATTGCTCGCAATGCCGCAAGCAGAGCGGACATTTCTATGCCGCGACCAATGTTGCCAACGCCGACATCGTGATCGAGGGCACGGAAAGTATCACCTGGTACGAAGCCTCTACCTTCGCCAGGCGTGGGTTCTGCAAGGCATGCGGATCGGTGCTGTTCTGGAAGCCGCGGGACCAGGACTACGTTTCGGTCATGGCGGGATCGTTCGACAAGCCGACAGGTCTTGAGGGCGAATGCCATATCTTCGTCGGTGACAAGGGCGACTATTATTCGATCGACGACGGGCTGCCACAGTTTGAAAAGTCGACACCGTCCATACCGGTTGCTGAATGAATCTTGGACAAGTCACCTTATTCCATTGATCTGGCCAGCCATTGCATTATCCCGTGCCGGTGATTCGCAAAGGGGTTTGGCATGCAGCGGCTGATCGATGCTTATTTCAATTCGGTGCGGGCGTTTCGCAAGCTGGCCACCAGCGAGAAGGCTTTCCAGCAGGAGCTGATGCTGCTGGCGCTTGCCTTGCCGCTCGGCTGGTTCGTTTCGATCTCGTGGCGCGGTTATGCCTTGCTGATCGGCGCCGTGTTGCTCTTGATCATGGTCGAAGTGCTTAACACCGGCATCGAGGCGGCATGCGACGCTTTCAGCCGCGAGTTCAATGTCGATATCCAGTTGGCCAAGGATTGCGGTTCGCTGGCGGTGCTGATTTCGGTACTCATCGTCGCCGGCGTCTGGGGCATTGCCATTATCGAGCGGATCACCGGGCTACCGATCTAGCCTTTCGATGCCTATATGCCAGTCACCAAAGGAGACTGTCATGGCCGGGGCCGCCAATTTTCTGCTTCTCGAACGCGTGGGCCTGCCGGATGATCTGCGCTGGCTGGCCGAGAAATATCCGCGTGAAAACTGGCAGGATCATGCCAATATCCACGGCATCGCCAATATGTGGCTGCAGCGGCACGACATGTTCCGCGAACTTGGCGGCATGCTGGCCAACGGCATCGGCGACTACCGTGAGGGACGGCTGACGGCGCCTGATTTCGCGCGCTGGTTCGCGCCCCGCCTCAATCATTTTCTAGGCAACCTCGACGGTCACCACAACGTCGAGGATTATCAATATTTCCCGGTCTTCGCCAAGGCCGAGCCCCGTTTGAAGCACGGCTTCGAGATACTCGATGCCGACCATCACACCATCCATGAAGGGCTGGAGCGTAATGCCGAGGCGGCCAATGCGTTCATCAAGACGCTTCAGGAGAGCGAAGACAGACAGCGCTTCGCCGCCGACGCCTATGCCGACGAAAACAGCCGGCTGATCGCCATGCTGACAAGGCATCTTGCCGACGAGGAAGACCTGATCATCCCGCTTATCCTCGATCGGGGGGACCAGGCGCTCGGCGTGGATTGACGATCAGCCCTCCCTGGCGCGTTCCTTGCTGGCGATGTGACGGGCGACGAGCCATGCCAGAACGGCCACGGTCAAGCCGATGCCAAGCCCGATCAGCAACCGTTCGTGATGCATCAACGCCTGGCCGATGACGTGCTCGGCGCCAAGTCCAAAGACATAACCGATCGTGCCGAACAGCACCGCCCAGACCGCCGATGAAAGCGCGTTGAGGATGACGAAGCGCGGCGCAGCGATGTTGGAAAGCCCGGCTGCAATGCCGCCGACGAGGCGCATGCCGTAGATATAGCGGTTGGACAGCACGAAAATGTCGGGATGGGTGTTGAGCAGCCGAAAGGCGCGGCGGAAGCCGGGCCGTTTGCGCAATCTGACGACATAGGGATGGTCGGCGAAGCTTCGTCCGAGGATGAAGAAGAAAGTATCGCCGACGAAGGCGCCGAGCGCCGCCGCAAGAACCGCGTGCCACAGGACGAAGACCTGCTGGTGGGCGAAGAAACCGCCAAGAATGGCGGCACTTTCGCCCTCCGCGACGCAACCGATAAAGACCGCGAGCAGCCCGTATTGTTCGATGAAATGATGGAT
>NZ_RZPH01000602.1:0-3769 GCF_004022825.1 Mesorhizobium sp. M7A.F.Ca.CA.004.04.2.1 | reverse complement strand
GCGGAAGACATCGCCAGTGCGGCGATCCTCGGGCGAAGCGACGACCGCGCCGAAACCGATCGAGGTCTTGCGGCCGCGATCCGAGATGATCTTGTCCAGCCCGGCGAAGGCGCCGCCGCAGATGAACAGGATGTTGGCTGTGTCGACCTGCAGGAACTCCTGCTGCGGGTGCTTCCTGCCGCCCTGCGGCGGCACGGAGGCGACGGTGCCTTCCATGATCTTCAGGAGCGCCTGCTGCACGCCCTCGCCCGACACGTCGCGGGTGATCGAGGGATTGTCCGACTTGCGCGAAATCTTGTCGATCTCGTCGATGTAGACGATGCCGCGCTGGGCGCGCTCGACATTGTAGTCGGCCGATTGCAACAGCTTCAGGATGATGTTCTCGACGTCCTCGCCGACATAGCCGGCTTCGGTCAGCGTCGTCGCGTCAGCCATGGTGAAGGGCACGTCGATGATGCGGGCCAGCGTCTGCGCGAGCAGCGTCTTGCCGCAACCGGTCGGGCCGATCAGCAGGATGTTGGACTTCGCCAGCTCGACATCGTTGTTCTTGCCGGCATGTGCGAGGCGCTTGTAGTGGTTGTGGACCGCCACCGACAGCACGCGCTTGGCGTAGGGCTGACCGATGACATAATCGTCGAGAACCTTGAGGATCTCCTGCGGTGTCGGCACGCCTTCGCGCGACTTCACCATCGAGGTCTTGTTCTCTTCACGGATGATGTCCATGCAGAGTTCGACGCACTCGTCGCAGATGAAGACCGTCGGACCGGCGATCAGCTTGCGCACTTCGTGCTGGCTTTTGCCGCAAAACGAGCAGTAAAGCGTGTTCTTGGAATCGCCGCTGTTGTTGCCGACCTTGCTCATTTTCATGTCCTTTCATGGCCGCCCGCCGATGGTCTGGCTGAAAGGGCGCATACTCTATCTATCGCGGGAATCCGCCGCCGCCAGTGTGTCCCGGCTCCCGCAACGCATTCCGTACGAAACACAAATCAGAAAACGTGGCAATGATTCGCGACAACCCCGCATAAAGCTAAGCCGCCGAAACTCAACATAGCCTTAACGTAGGCAATCCTGTCCCCCGAGGGAACAGCCAATTGTGGCCGAAATGCCGCAAGACGCGCCAAAAGCGCGTGATGGTGCCATCCAACTGCCAACTTGCCTTTATGCCAGCGCCCCTTCGGCCGCCTCGCGCGACGAAATGACCTTGTCGATGAGGCCGAAATCCTTGGCTTCGTCGGCGGTCATGAAATGGTCGCGGTCGAGCGTTTTCTCGATCTCTTCGTAGCTCTTGCCGGTGTGCTTGACGTAGACCTCGTTGAGGCGACGCTTCAGCTTGATGATATCCAGGGCATGGCGCTCGATGTCGGACGCCTGGCCCTGGAAGCCGCCGGAAGGCTGGTGAACCATGATGCGGGCGTTCGGCGTGGCAAAGCGCATGTCCTTGTGACCGGCGGTCAGGAGCAGCGAACCCATCGAAGCCGCCTGGCCGATGCAGAGCGTCGACACGGCCGGCTTGATGAACTGCATGGTGTCGTAGATCGCCATGCCCGAGGTGACGACGCCGCCCGGCGAATTGATGTAGAGGTTGATTTCCTTCTTCGGATTCTCGGCTTCGAGGAACAAAAGCTGCGCGCAGACCAGCGTCGCCATGCCGTCCTCGACCGGACCGGTGATGAAAATGATGCGCTCCTTGAGGAGGCGCGAGAAAATGTCGTAGGCCCGCTCGCCGCGATTGGTCTGTTCGACCACCATCGGAACGAGGTTCATGTAGGTTTCGACGGGGTTCTTCATCAGATATCTCTTATCTCGCGGTGGGATTCCGGCGCCGGGAATGCCGGCAGATCGGGCAGAATCGGTTCTGGATCGTTATTCCGTAAATAGGATGCCGGCTCATCCTTGTGCAAGGCCGACCCCTCCTAGCCATCTGGGTAAGTCGAATCAAGCTTTCTGACCAAGGATTCGCGGGCGGCGGATGCTTCCGCGGGTCCGGAGCCGCATGGCCGGCCGCGCAAGGTAGCAGTTTCTTAACCGCGTCACTTAACGAAATGCGCCGAAACCGCTTTTTTCCGAGACGGCTTCCTCTACAATTCAACGTTGAACTTATGCGTAGAGTTCAACAGGGGAAGTGTCATGCCCGGGAAAACCGCATGCTTCACCATCGCCGGCCGCCGTCTGCGAAATCGTGCCGAGCATGGTCAGGCCGGCGGCCGCGCCGTCGAATGTTACGAGCCGGTCCGCAGTCCGGCCGTCTACGACACGGTCTATGAAGACGTGATGATCAGTCCGCCCGGTCAGCAGGTCGACTATATCGCCCCTATCTATGGCACGCGCGAGCGCGTCGTGATGACCGTTCCGGCGCAAGTGACCTACCAGGTCGTGCCGGCCGTCACCCGCACCGTCTACCGCACGGTCCGGATCGATGGCGGCGGCTATTCCTGGGAATGGCGCGTCGTCCATGGCCGCAAGGTGCTGTGCAAGGTCTGGCACAAGGCGCGCTACGAACGTGTCGCCAAAACCGTGGTGATCCAGCCCGAACGCACGCGGCGCGTGGTCATCCCCGCACAATACGACAGGATCGCCCAGGAGGTGCTGGTGCGGCCGGAGCAAAGGCGCATCATCGATGTTCCCGCCTCCTACCAGACCGTCGCGCGTCGTGTGCTGGTTCGCGAGGGTTCATCGGGCTGGCGGCGGGTGCATATTCCCAGGCATTGCCAGAATTAGGTCACCCCCGGCGGCGCTCAGGCGACCTCCGCCCGCAGCCATGCCTTCAAGCCGGCAATATCCCCATCGCCGACAGCAGCGGCAACGCGCCTGCCGACCGCCGCGCCGAACTTGTAGCCGTGACCGGAGCATGCCGAGACAACAAGGCATTTGCCCTTTTCATGCGCCATGAATTTTTCGTCTGATGTGAAAGTGTAGGCGCAGGTGACGACCTCGGTCACACGATAGTCCTCGATGCGGTCGATCGGCGGCGAAAACAGGTTGCGGATCGCCTCGCCCTCGCCCGCCACCGGCTGACGGTTCCAATCGGCGTCGCTGGTCGGCACCCTGTGCCGCCCGGACCCGAATTTCATGCCGGCGCCGCCGGAGGGCGGGATCACATAGCCGTCGATCGCGCCGCCGACATCGAGGACGACCGGTGCCGCCTGCCAGGCCGCCTCGAGATCGGCGGGCGGTTCGACATAGGCAAGTGCGGTTCGATAGGTCTTCAGCTCGCCGTCCAGCTCCGGAAACAGTTTCAGCACCCAGGCGCCGGCGGCGACAACGATGCGGTCGGCCTGCATGGTCTCACCGCTTTCGAGCACGATGTGGCCGGCTTCGGCGTCGACTTCGACGACCTTGCTATTTTCGTAGACATTGGCGCCGTTGGCGCGCAGCCACTTTGCCAGGCCGGACGCGATCTTGCGGCAATGCAGGGCGCCGCCTTCGGTTGAGAAATAGGCGTAGCGGAACGACCCGGCTTCCAGGAACGGCCAGCGCTTCACCGCAGCATCGGGCTCCAGCAATTCGAACGGAAAATTGCCTTCTTCCAGGCCCTCGCGATATTCCTCGGCCTCGTCGCCCGGCTCGCGCGAAATGCAGACAAATCCTCTGGGATCGAGGTGGCTTTCGCCGAGATCGGCCCACATCTCGTCCCAGGCCTGGTAGGCTTCGGTGATCAGCCGGCCATAGCCGGTCCCCGCGCGGTAGGCGCGGCGGATGATGCGATGATGGTCGCCCGACGCGGCCATCGGGTTTGGGATCGGCCCTTGCTCGACGATCGAAACGCTGT
>NZ_RZPH01000601.1:0-3770 GCF_004022825.1 Mesorhizobium sp. M7A.F.Ca.CA.004.04.2.1 | reverse complement strand
CCCTTCAAAACAGCTATCGCCCCGAACCGCTTGGTAAGGCCGGCAATCTTGATCGACGCCATGCTTGAAGCTCCTTTCAGCCCTTGACCGCGCCGGAAAGCGCACCCTGGACGAGGTAACGTTGGAAGAAGAAGGCAACGGCCACAGGCGGCAGGATGGCAAGCACGCTGGCCGCAAAGAGCGGTCCGTATTCATAGAAACGGGCCTGGTTGAGAAAGCCTGCGATGACGACGGGGATTGTCTGCGTCTTGGGGGTCGAGGTCAGGATCATGGCAAAGAGAAACTCGTTCCAGGACACGAGGAAGCAGAAGATCAGCGCCGCGACGATAGCCGGCCGCACCACGGGCACCAGAACCTTGCGGAACATCGTCCAGCGACTGCAGCCGTCGATCTGTGCCGCGCGCTCAAGGCTGATTGGAACGGTCTCGAAACTGGTCTTCATCATCCAGGCGGCAAGCGGCATCAGGATCGTCGAATATGCGATCACCAGACCGAGATGGGTGTCGATGAGCCCGAGCGTCCGGAAGATGACGAAGAACGGCAGAACCAGCGTCAGTGCGGGAACCATACGCGTCAGAAGAAGCGCCCAGAGGCTGACGGCAAAGAAACGATGTCCAGCATAGCGGGCAAAACCGTAGCCAGCCAAGGTGCCGAGCGCGACATTGACGACGGAGACGACGATGCCGATGCCGAAACTGTTGAGCAGGGACAACGGCACGCGCGCGGCCTGCACGCTGGTCGTGCCTTGCGCCATGAGCACCGCCCGATAGTTGTCGAAAGTGAGCGTCGAGGGCACGATGGAGGGGGGCGTGCGGATCAGGTCGGTGGCTGGCGATAGGCTTATCAGGACCAGCGCCGCAACAGGCAGGAACGACCAGACGAAAATGGCAACGACGGCGAGCGCGAACAGGATCTTGCCAGCGTTGCGTGCAGCGATCGGGCCCATCAGCCTTTTCGGCTTCCATTCCGGCAGAACGACCATGGCGGGCCGCGGGCAACTGGCTGTTAGCAGCCCTGGGGCCGCCAAAGCCGACACTGTCGTCCTGGCTTTCCTGGGGCTGAGGAAGGCAAAATAGGCGATGGCGAATGCAAGGCTGAGAAACGTCAGCACGTAAAGAAGAGCGGCCCCTTCGCCGAACTTCAGGAACTGAAAGGATTGCATGTAGCCGAGCCAGGACAGTGTGGTGGTCGCCGCGCCCGGACCGCCGCGCGTCATGATCCAGATGATGTCGAAGGCCAGGAACGCATTGATCGTGGAGATGATGGTGGAGAACAGCAGCGTCGACTTGAGCCAAGGCAAAGTGATCGCGAAAAAGCGCTTGACCGGTCCCGCGCCGTCGAGAATGGCAGCGCGATGCAGGTTGCCCGGCATGGATTGCAGGCTGGAAAGGAGCATCAGCGTCGTCAACGGCGTCTGGTTCCAGACCTGGGTCAGCGCCACGAGGTTGAGGGCGCGGAAGCCCTCTCCAAACCATGCCCGCCCCCATGAACCGAGGCCTATGTCGTTGAGAAAGCCGTTCAACAGACCGAAATTGCCGGCATAGATGAAGGACCACAGCACCCCGATAGACACGGGCGCCATGGCCCAGGGAACGAGGACGATACTGCGCAGGAAGCCGCGGCCGGCAAAACGCTGATTCAAGACGAGCGCGATCAGTGTTCCCAGTACGGTCGTCCCGATGACCGCAATCGTGGAGAAGTAAAGCGTGCGGCCGAGCGCATACCAGAAGCCTTGATTCTGGAAGATCTTCGCATAATTGGCGAAGCCCACGAAAATCCATCGCTTGGTGATCGGATTGGTGATGTTGAAGGACAAGTACAGACTGTAGAGGAGCGGCAGGCCGACGATCAGGATCATCAGGATCAGCGTCGGGGCGACGGAGAGATAGGCAAAAGCCGGAAGGCTCATCCTGCGCCGGCGTTCGCGCGCCAGCGGCTCGGCTCCTTGCGACGGCAATGTCATCGTCATGGCGTCCTCGCGCATCATCTGGGCCAGATCGCCGACAATGCCGCGTCTGGCGATGTGTTGGAGGTTGGTGCGGACGCAACAGCCGGCCCCGATGACCGGCTGTTGCGTCATGTCTTACTGATATTGGGCCTTGAGCTCGGAAGCCTTGGCCGCAAGCGCTGTCACCAACTCGTCGGTCGAGCTGCCTGAGCGGATATATTCCTGGACCTGCTGCATCATGAACATATCCCATTCCGGGAACCAGATCGCCTTGCCGATCGCGCGTGACGTCGCCATGCCGAGCTGCTTGGCCGAAATGTCAAGGTCGCGCCATTTCGAGAAACTGGCGACGATCTCCGGATCCTGCATGACCGCCTTGTAGCCCGAGCCGAGACCGAACTCGAGAGCCCAGCGCTTGATCACATGATACTGGCCATCCTTGGCTTTGCCGCCGAAGAACTGGAGCAGGTTCCACACGCGCTCCTCATCGACGGGCTGGGCGCCCATCAGATAGGCCGCCGTCCAGGCCATGGTCGAGCGGGTCGCGCCCGGCATGATCGCGTTGCGCACCTTTCCCGCGATCTTGGAAACGGCGGGATCGTTGGCGACCTTGTGGTTGTAGTCATGGACGACCATGAACGTGTGACGGCCGGAGGCATAGCTGGGCACACCTTCGCCGGGCAAGGTCATGATGTCTTCGACGACCAGCTTCTCCTTGTAGAAGGTCTGGTTGATTTCGAGGATCTTGCGCAAGGCCGGCTCATCGACGAAGTTTCCGTCGGCATCGAAGACCTTGGCGCCCTCGGAATACCAAGCCGCGAACATATACCAGGACATGTTTGGCCATTGTTGCTGCCACATTGCGTGAAAGGGCGCGTCGGATATGCCGTCCTTCTTGAGTTTGCGGCAGACATCAAGAACGGCATCCCAGGTTTCCGGTACCTGAACCCCGGCCTTTTTGAGATGCTCCTCGTTGTAGAGGAAGGTGTTGTAGCCGGCGTAGTAGGGGAGCCCGCACAGGGCCCCGCCGTTGGGCAGCGAAAGCGACTCGACACTGACCGGGAACATGCCGGCCTTGATATCGGCAACGCCCGGAAGGCTCTCGATGTCACGGATCCAGTTGGCCGCGTGCCAGCGGGCGATGTAGTTCTCTTCGGAATACAGCATGTCGATATGCTGACCGCCGGTGAGCTTCGTTTCCGCCACAGGGTGGTAATCGCCCGATACGAGCTCGTAATTCACGTTCTCATCATAGAGTTTCATGAACGTCTTGACGTTCTCTTCGACGATCTGCGGCTGGTATTGCCAGCCGACGAAGCTGATCGGCGTGGAGGGTGCCGCGAAGGCGCGAGACCCAATCATCGCGGCAGCGGATAGTCCCGCAGCGCCTTGTAGTATCTGTCTTCTGGACAGCAGGTGTCGTTCCAGCGAAGAAATCATGCTAGTTCCCCATTATGATAGCTTTTTTTGATTTCGGCCGACCGGCTGTGCCGGCAGATGACTTTCAGTATCTCCGGCCTAGAAGACAAACTGTAAGGCCGGTTAAGCTCTTGCTGTGGGGTAACTATGCGCAAAAATTTTTAGCTGTCCAACAAAATTTTCATTTCCGTGTCATTTTTCGTTGGTCCGGAGCATTTTGTCAGTTTTTGATCTATTTTTTGATCAAAAAAGCAAAAAAGTTGACATCTTCCGGCTCAGTCGCACAAGGGTTGTGTCTGGGCCGCATCGCGTGCGATCGCCAGTTGCTGCTTGAGGCGGCGAAGCTTTTCCCGGCCCGCGTCCTTGCGTGCGATGGCGACGCCGTAGGATATGATGTCGATTG
>NZ_RZPH01000600.1:0-3770 GCF_004022825.1 Mesorhizobium sp. M7A.F.Ca.CA.004.04.2.1 | reverse complement strand
GGATGAGACAAATCGGGGCGATGCGATCCCAAACAAAAAAGGCCGGGTAATCCCCGGCCTTTCAGACTGCTGACAAACCCCGTCGATTTTCGGCGGGGTTTTTTGTTATGTGATTGAAGTGTCTTGGACTGTTTGTGTCAGGAGATTTTGACAAGAGGCATTGAGCCTCATGCGCGGGCCGGCTTGGGTTTCGGGCACAGGCAAAGGGCGATCTTTTTGATGTTCTGGGCGGCGGCGGCGATCAGGCACTGGCAGGCGACCTTGGTGAGACTTCGGAACCGCGCATAGCGGTGACCATGCAGTTGCTTGGCGTCGGCGAAGGAGCGCTCGACGGTCTCCTTGCGGCGGCGGTAGATAGCCTTGCCCCATGCGGTCAGCCGGTTGGCGTCGGTGCGCTCCTTCGCATCGGCCCAGGCATGGCGGATGATGGTGCGTTGGGCCTTGGCATTGCTGGTGCAGGAGGCAAGCAGCGGGCAGTCGCGGCAGATAGCCGGGTCACTCTTGTAGTGGCGGTAGCCATTGCGGTCGGTGGTGGCGTAGGCCAGCATCTGGCCCTGTAGGCAGCGATAGCCATCAGCCGCCGGCTCATGGGTGAAGGAGGACGGACCCATCATGCCGGGCTTGGGCGGTCTGGGGCGACGATAACCGGTGACACCGCGGATTGCCCGATCCTCCAGTCCTTTGGCGATGCCTGCCGTGGCATAGCCGGCGTCCAGCCCGACGGCGCCGACATCAAAGCCGAAGCGCTGCACCTGCCGATCGAGCCTCGACAGGTAGACGGTCGAATCGTGGACGATCGCCGTCGTGTGCGTGTCGGTGATGATGGCGTGCGCCGCATCCACCGTGCGATGGTCGAGATAGAAAAAGCCCTTCGGCTTGCCCTCGCGCACCATGTAGCCGCTGTCGGGGTCGGTGCGCGAGACCTTGGTCTCCTTAACCGCAGGCCGCCGCTCCTTCTGCTTCAGCGGCTTCTGGCCATGCAGCGCCCGTTCGGTGTCGATCGCACGATCGAGGTCGGCCCAATAGTCGGCCCGCGACTTGGCGATCATGGCAAGATCGTATTTGCCCTTGTTGGCGTTGGCCTTCAGATGGGTGGAGTCGGTGTACAGCACCGTGCCGTCGACCAAGCCCGCCCGGATCGCCTGCTCAACAATGCGGTCGAAGATCGCCTGCGACACGCTGGTGTCGTCGTAACGACGCCGCCGGTTCTGGCTCAACGTCGAGGCGTCGAACACCTTGTCCGTCAGCTTCAGTCGCAGGAACCAACGATAGGCGACATTGACCTCGATCTCGCGCACCAGCTGCCGCTCCGAGCGAACGCCAAACAGGTAGCCGATGAACAGCGCCTTGAACATCAAGGTCGGGTCGAGTGGCGGGCGGCCATTGTCGGGGCAATACAGCGGCGCGGTCAGATCGTGGACGAAGGTGAAATCGATCACACGGTCGATCTTGCGCAAAAGGTGATCGGCAGGAACCAACTGATCCAGCGTCACCATCTCGAGCGCGGTCTGTTCAGGGGCGGGTCGCTTCAACATGACCCAGTGAATCAAAAACCCCCAGCAAATGCCAGGGGTTTGTCAGCAGTCTGAAAGGCCGGGTAATCCCTGGCCTTTTGTTATAATTGTCAGAGACTTAGAACTTGATCTTAAGGCCACCTGAAATCGCCGTGACCAGATCGTTGCCGAAGTCGTAGCTGACATCCGTGCCGGCGACGTATCCGTTCTCACCAGCCAACGCTCCAGAATGGCCGCTGGTCAGCACCCCAACCGCGCCGGCCAGACGCACTTCGATGTTCGGCTTGGGCGTAAAGGCGACGCCGCCGCCCAGTGTCCAGGTATCGGTCTGCGAGCCATAGCCATGCGACGTGCCGCGATCCCAGGAAAGCTGGCCGGCAGCACTCCACTGATCGTTGAACTTGTGGCCAATGCCGCCGGTAACTGTCCAGCCGTCACGATACATCAGGTCCAGCGAGGTGATCTGGCCCGAATGGAGAGCATCACCAGTGACGCATGCCCCTGCGGGGGTACCTACGACGCAAATCGGAACGCTCTGCAGCAGGCTCCAATTGACCCACTTGAGCGAACCGAAGGCGAGCCAGCCTGGCGCAATGCCTGACTGCAATTTCAATTCGACTGTATCCGGCATGTATTGCGTTGAGCCGTAGATCGGAAGCACCACGCTGCCAACATGCGTCAAATCCAGCGTGCCCGAGATATTGTCGAGCTTGACCCGCGAATTGTAGACGAGGCTGGCGCGCAGTGCGATCTCGGGGATTTCATAGGCCAGGCCGGCGCGCCAGCCCCAGCCGGTCCCCTTGAGATCGACACGCCCGGTACCCTGGAAATCCGGCACCAGCGGCGATATCAGGTCCTGCTTGAAGCCATAGACTTCCTGGTAGTAGACGCCGCCGATGAAGCGAACCTGGCCTTTGCCGGCGTCCATCTTGTAGGAGCAGGTTGTGGCGTAGTTGTTGCTTTTGATGTCGGTTTCCATGTTGGACTGGGCACCGGCCCAAAGACCCGGATTTGTGTGCGCACCCCAAGGCTGGGAATAGTCGAACATACAGTCGACACCCTGGACGATCTGCGCCTTGACGCCGATCCGCGGCACCCAATAGCTCTCGCTGTCCTTCGCCGTGCTGCCCAGAGGCGTCAAATCGCCGTCGAGCGGGTTGGTGTCCACCGCATTCTTGAGCTTGCGTTGCGGCATCACATAGGTCGATTCGGCTTCGGTCGCGAACGGAGCCGGATCGAACAGCAAATCGATATCGTAACCGCCGCGCTCCAGGCCGCCGGCATGTGCCGGATTCATCGCCGTCCCGATCAAAGCCAGCGAAAAGCAGCCCGCCCCCAGCAGCGCCTTCAGTCGCAGAATAGTCATGAAATGTCCTCCCCGAATTCGAGTGCATCAAGCTAGAACCAATTCAGGTTAACGGTGCAACAACGAATTCGCGGGCGTACATGTACACATTGGCCAGGCGCATTTTCGAGGAAATGCAACCTAGTGCGGCAAAGCCGAAAAATGGTCTGTGAAGGCTGAGCGGCTCTCAAAAAACAGAGAGAACCATCCAAAAAGGCTCGAAAACAGGCCTTTTTGGGGCTCCAGGAGCCCCATTGTTACATTATGGCAACAATGGGGCTAAAACTTCCGTTTACGTCAATATTAACGCAACGGCATCCAGATTTTCGACGCGAAAAACCAGCACTTTAGAGAGGGCTAAAGTCTCGCGAATCTATCCTCAACCGGCGTCGCGAACCCTGGCCAACGCGACCGACAGCTTGTCCTGCGCATCGCGGTATTCAGCGAGCTTTTCACGCTCGGCATCGACGATCTCGGCCGGCGCGCTGGCGACGAACCTCTCGTTCGACAGCTTCTTGTGCAGCCGCGCGATCTCCTCGGTCACCTTGGCCAATTCCTTCTGCAGCCGTGCTGCCTCGGCGACAAGGTCGATCAGGCTGCCAAGCGGCAGGCAGATCGTCGCCTCGTTGAGCACGATCTGCGCCGAACCCTTGGGCGCGACATCGGCAAGCGAGATGTCGCCGACCCGCGCCAGCCGCTTGATCGCCGATTCTTCGCGGACAAGCCGTTCGCGTGTCACAGCGTTGGCGCCGACCACGACGAGCGGTGCAATGGCTGCCGGCGGCACGTTCATCTCCGAGCGCACCGAGCGGATGCCGGAGACGAGATCGACCAGCCAATTGATGTCGGCTGCAGCCTCGGCGTCTTCGAAGTCCGGCGACGGCCACGCGGCGTGGCACAGCAGCGAGGGG
>NZ_RZPH01000005.1:0-23064 GCF_004022825.1 Mesorhizobium sp. M7A.F.Ca.CA.004.04.2.1 | reverse complement strand
TTCCTGGATATGGCAAGGTCCATGTCGGCGGATTAGGCGGCAGCGCGAACCTCCACCACATCAGCCTTCACCCGCTCCGACTTCGGATCGTAGGGGCTGCGCAGATGTGCTGTCGCGGCATGGCGAACGCCGGCAAGGTCGATCTCGAAACGACCACCGGTGAGAAACGCAGCATCGACGCCCGCCTCGTTCTCGATCAGCCCGAGCGCCACCGAGCGGCCAAGCGTGTGGCCGTAGGCGGCCGAGCGGACTTCGCCGACCGGCTTGCCGTCGCGCAGGATCAGTTCGCCGCCCCACAGCATCGGCTCGGCATCATCGAGCGTGCACAGCACGACGCGTCTTGCCGGTGCTGATGGCTTCGTCTCAACCAGCGCGTCGCGGCCGATAAAGTCACCCGGCTTGTCCATCGCGACGGCGAAGCCAAGCCCAGCCTGCCAGGGATTGATATCTGGCGTCAGCTCACGACCCCAGGCGCGAAAACCCTTTTCGATACGCAAGGCGTCGAGCGCGTAGTAACCGGCATCGATCAGGCCAAACTCGCTGCCAGCCTCATGCAGTGCCTCATAGACGCCGACGGCGAATTCGGTCGGCACGATCAGTTCCCAGCCCAGTTCGCCGACATAGGTCATGCGGTTGGCATAGGCGGTGGCATAGCCGATATCGATATCGCGGATGGTGGCGAAGGGAAAGCCGGCGTTGGAGAGATCGGCCGAGGAGAGTTTGCCCAGCAGATCGCGCGAGCGCGGCCCCATCAATGCCAGTACCGCGTAGGACGAGGTGACATCGGTCAAGATTGCATGCGCGTTGGACGGGATGTTTTTGACGATCCAGTCGGCATCGTGGATGGCTTGCGCCGAACCGGTGACGATAAGGAATTTCTCCACGCCAAGCCGCATCACGGTGAAATCGCTTTCATAGCCGCCACGTGCATTGAGCACGCCCGTATAAACAGACGTACCGACCGGTACGTCGATATTTCCGGCGCAGATCCAGTTGAGCGCGGCGCAGGCATCGTGGCCTTGCACGAGGAGCTTGGCGAAAGAGGTCTGGTCGAAGACGGCGACGGCTTCGCGTGTCGCCTTCGTCTCGCGCTTGACCGCCTCGTGCCAGTTCTGACGGCCGAAGGCATAGTCGTTTTCGGCTTTTTCTCCCGGTGCCGCGAACCAGTTGGCGCGCTCCCAGCCCATTTTGGAACCGAAGCAGGCGCCCTTGACGGCGAGCCGGTCGTAGAGCGGCGACCGGCGGAACGGCCGTGCGGTATCCAGTTCGCGGTTCGGCCACGGCATGGCGTAGTGCAGGCCGAGCGTTTCCTTGACACGGTCATGCAGCCAGCGCGGATTGTTGTTGAAGGGGGCGAAACGCCTGATATCGACCGGCCATAGATCCATGGTCGGCGCGGCATTGACGATCCATTCCGCCAGCGCCCTGCCCGCACCGCCGGCGCTGGCGATGCCCATCGAATTGAAGCCGGCGCCGACATAGAAATTCTTCAGCTCCGGCGCCTCGCCAAGGAGAAAATTGTTGTCCGGCGTGAAGCTCTCGGGACCGTTGTAGAATTTCTTGACCTCGGCCTCCGCCAATTGCGGTACGCGGACCAGCGCGTTTTCCATCAGGATCTCGAACTGATCCCAATCGTCCGGCAACAGCGCGAACTCGAAATTTTCGGGAATGCCATTCATGCCCCACGGCTTGGCGTGCGGCTCAAAGCCGCCCATGACCAGGCCGCCGACCTCTTCCTTGAAGTAGATAAAACCGTCGGGGTCGCGCATCACGGGCAGGTCCGGATGCACGCCCTCGATCCTGCCGGTAACGATGTACATGTGCTCGGCCGAATGCAGCGGCACCGAGACACCGCACATCAGCCCGACCTTGCGCGCCCACTGGCCGGCGCAATTGACGACGATCTCGGCGGCAATGTTGCCGCGATCCGTCTCGACACCGCAGGCGACACCATTCCTCTGGCTGATACCAGTGACCTTGACCCGCTCGATAATTTTCGCGCCGCGATTGCGCGCACCCTTGGCGAGCGATTGCGTGAGATCGGTCGGATTGGCCTTGCCGTCGCCCGGCAGCCAGACGGCGCCGACCAGATCGTCGGTCGCCATGACCGGCCATAGATCCGCCGCCTCCTTCGGCGAAATCACGTCGATGTCGACGCCCTGGGCGCGTGCCGATGCGGCCGTGCGCTTCAGCACCGTCATGCGGTCGGCGGTCCGCGCCACCGACAGTGAGCCACAATTCTTCCAGCCGGTGGCAAGCCCGGTCTCGGCTTCCAGCTCGCCATAGAGCTGCGTGGAGTATTTGATCAGGCTGGTCATGTTGGAGTGACTGCGCAACTGGCCGACAAGCCCTGCGGCGTGCCAGGTGGTGCCACCGCTGAGTTGCCCCTGTTCGAGCAGCACAACATCGGTCCAGCCGAGCTTCGTCAGGTGATATGCGACCGAGCAGCCGATGATACCGCCGCCGACGATGACGACGCGCGCCTGGGTGGGAAATTGGTTTGCCATGGGAGATCCTGCCGTTTTGACACGAGCCGGATCATAGCAGTCGAATTCCAAATATCAACACAAAATGCCACAAAATATCACATCAAGATGCAACCATCAGCTCAGGCCCCTTGCGCGCAAGCGCTTCGGCGATGTCGGCCTGCGGCTTCGCATCGACGATCACGCCGGCGGCGTGCTGAAAATTCGGGATCCTGAGCGGCGTCAGCTTTGCGAACTTGCTGCTGTCGAGAACGAAGTAGGTTTTGGCGGCAAGCGCGATCATGCGGCTGCGCTGTTCGGCGCCGGCGCGGGTGAAATCGGTCACCTCGCCGTCGGGCGACAGCGCGCCACCACCGAGGAAGGCGATGTCGACGCGAAAGCGCGCCATGGCTTCGAGCATGTCGATGCCGGAGGCTGCTTCTTCGCCGGGATCGACTTCGCCACCCAGCATATGCACGCGCATGCCTGAGACGTGGCACAGCAGAAGCGCGATCGGGAGGCTCGCCGTGCAGATGGTGAGATCGCGCAGGTCGGTCATGGCTTGTGCGACGGCCAGCGTGGTGGTGCCGGAATCGAGGAACACCACCATGCCGTCCTTCACAAGACCGGCAGCTATCCTGCCGATCGCAGCCTTGCCCCGGGCATTCTCCTGGCTGCGCAGGCTCATTGCCGGTTCGCTCGGCTCGAAACGGGCAGCGCCGCCATGGACGATGCCGAGCTGTCCTTTATCCGACAGCAGTTTCAGGTCGCGGCGGATGGTTTCGCGTGAGACATCGAAGAACCCGGCCAGCTCGGCGACACTGACAGACCCGTGAGCGCCCAGCCGCCGCAGGATCTCTTCGTGGCGACGTGGAGCAAGGGCGCGCGCCGGCAGGCTGCTGTCGGGGGACATGATGATCCTGGATCGAGTATCGATGTTGCAATATGTGGCAGTGATCGCGCGCAGAGGCAACCGGAGCTCAAGCCACGCCGTCAGGATTTTCGCGACAGGCCATCTTCCCTGATCGCGCTGACCAGCGTCTCGCTTCCCTCGCGAAGATGCCGCCTCAGAATGCTTATGGCCTTGTCCTCCTTGCGCGCCCTGCAGGCGGCCAGCAGGTCGCGGTGCTCCGTCTGCGAGCGGCTGCGATAATCCAGGTTCGACAGGAGGATGCGGACGTAGCGATCTGCGGCATTGTGGTGCGCCTCGATCAGGCCGAGCAATCGACGGTTACCGCAGGCGTCGTAGAGAGCCAGATGAAAGGCACGGTTCAGCGCACCCCATCGGCCGACATTGCGCTCCGCGTCGATCTGGTCGAGCACCTGTTCCGCCTCGTCGAGCTTCGCGCCGGCGAGGTTGGGAAGCGAAAGCCGCACCGCCTCGCATTCAAGCAGTTCGCGCAGTGCGTAGATTTCACCGATCTCGGCGCCGTCCATCCGGGCGACCTGCGCGCCTTTTGTCGGATGGATGGAAACAATGCCTTCGGCTTCCAATTGGCGAAGGGCGTCACGAATTGGCATGCGGCTGAAGCCAAACTGCTCGGCCAATTCGTCCTGGCGCAGCGGAGTGCCCGCCTTGATGGTTCCACCGGCAATCGCTTCGCGCAGGACATTGGCGACCTGTTCGGCCACGGTTCGCGGCCCCTGCATCACGCTTTCCGCAAATCCTTGCAATCGATGCTCCCGTTTGACGCGGCGCTCAGCTTAACGGATGTAGGTATCCTCGTATACGCAGTATCGGCAACGCCCCAAGGGTTCGCCGCACTATTCCGACGGTCTCTGCCCGGGCTATTAGCCACTCAACCAAGGGTCTGCCGCGCTTCATCCCGAACGCTGGAAGGCGCCACGCCATAACGCTTTCGGAAGGTGCGGTTGAAGTAGGAGATATCCCCGAAACCGACTTCATAGGCAGTGGCGCCTATCGAAAGCGTTCCCGTTCCCCGCAACAGCAGCTTGCGCGCCTCGGCCAGGCGCCGTTCGAGAAGATATCTCGAAAATGTCGTCCCTTCGCGCTGAAACAACTTCTGGACATATCGTGGTGTAACATCGAGGACAGCGGCCACAGCGGAAATGCTCAGATCGCCATCCCCCAGGTGATCATCGATATAGCGTTTAACAGGGTGCAGCCGGTCACGTTCCACCGTTGATGGGGTTTCCAGATAGGCGACGACGAGCGGAAGTATTTCGTTGAAATGGGCATTGGCCATCTCCGCCTCGTTGGCAGAATGCGGGCCACGCATCAACAGATAAGCGCCGTAGGTGATCAGAAGCTGGAGCGGAGGAAACGTTCTCGGGATCGGTCGCAGCATCAGCCTGGAAAGCGTCTCGCCGGAAACGCGGAAAGCGGCGCCGGGCAGGCTGCCGCAGTCCAGCCTGCCCCCTTCCGGCAGATACCAGTCGTAGGCCATCTCACCGGATACAAAGAGGAAATCTCCAAGCGCGGCTTCTATCTTCCGTCCATCCTGCTCAACGACCAGCGGACCTTCCATGCTTCGCAACATGAGCACCTTGTCCGAACCCGGCATTCCAATCCCCCGCACCCGTAACGGCGAGGGCGGGAAGAAACACGTCATGACGTTCAGATCGGCGAGGCCACATGTCACGCCACGCACGGCGGAGAGGACACCCAGCCCTGTTTCGATCGCGACCTCCCCGATGACCGTTAAAAAATGGCCGGCGCACAACCGCTCGGCTTCCGCGTCGTCGTGACCCGACATGTCGAAGCTCACCGGGCTGATCCCGCTGGGGTTGGTCGACCTGTGATATAACTGCAACATTTTCAATTCGGATCGTCGGAGTTCGTTTTCAGCAGTGCCGGCTTCGCTTCACTCCAAGCGCGCCATCGCCCTGATCGATAACATGAGTAATTGAGACATATTTAATCGATCCGGGAAAAGGGAGCCAGCGATTTGTGGCCCTCAATGCCTTTGCGGCACCCGAGGGGCCAATTTGGAGTGCGACTATGCGGAATGAACTGATCGCGGGAACTTGCCTCGCACTGCTGCCACTTGCTTTCACGACCATGCCCGTGCAGGCGCAGAACACTGGAGATTCGGCACCCGCGATACAGCTGGAAACAGTGTTGGTGACGGCGAGCAGAACGGAGCAGCCGATCTCCAGCATTCCCGGGTCCGTCCAGGTCATCGAGGCTGATGAGCTGGCACAACAGCTCAAGCTGACGAGCGACCCGGCGACCCTGATTTCCAAGCTGGTTCCCGGTTTTTCGATCGCAAACCAGACGATTTCAGGTGCCTCGGAAAGCTTTCGCGGTCGCGGCGTGCTGATTCTCGTCGACGGCATTCCCCGCAACACCCCGTTGCGTGACGTTTCACGAACGCTTTCGCTTATCGATCTCGGCAAAGTCGAGCGCATTGAGGTGGTCAACGGGGCAAGCAGCCTTTACGGCTCCGGCGCGACCGGCGGCACCATCAATTTCATCACCAGGCGGGACGCGACCGAAAGACCAACCGTCACCGTCGAGACCAAGGTGAAGGCGTTCACTGCAAATCCCGGCAAGTCCCTGGCGCCGGAAGTTTCGGTTTCGGCGACGCAGAAGATCGGCAAATTCGACTACATGTTCTCGGCCAGCGGCCAGCGGACGCGCCGGACCTATGACGGAGACGGTCGCGAACTGCCGTCCGACGCCATGCTCGGCCAAGGCGGGGGCGATCGCACCGACTTCGGCAACCTCTATGCAAGACTGGGATATGAGGACGGGGCCCGTCGTTTCGAGGTCTCCGGCGAACTGGTCCGCATGGAACAGAATCCGGATTGGTTTTCCAATTTCCAGGCCACTCCAGCGGCGCCCGACTACACGGCGCCGTATACGGGCGAATCCGTGGAAGAGAATTCAAAATATTTCACCGCGCGCTATACCGACACCGCCTTCGCCTTGGGATCGCTCGAAGTGAAGTCGTTCTACAACGATATGGAGAAGCGCTTTCCCTTCACCCGCTTCGATCGCTTCGTGAACAATCAGGTCTACTATTCGGGCAACCCGCTCAACCCGCAGGCCAGCTTTGCCCAGACCACGCTCTTCAGCAAGCGCGCCGGCGTCACCGCTACGGTCGAGACCCCTCTCGACATGCTGCTGGAGGGGTCGACGCTGACCTGGGGCCTGGACTTCATCCACGACAAGACCTTCCAGAAACTCGAGAACGGCTGGGACGTCATCAGTCCGATGAAGCAGAACTCGGTCGCCGGCTTTGCCCAGTTGCAGGTCCCTGTGACCGACCGGCTGCGCCTGCAAGGTGGATTGCGCTACGAACGCTACTTCCTCGACATCGAGGATTTCAACCGCCCAGCCATCTTTTACATCAACCGGCCATATCCGGCGATCAACGTCATCGGCGGGTCCTTTGACTACGACAATCTGACTTTCAATGTCGGCGGCACATTCGATCTCACGCCCGATGTCCAGCTTTACGGTGGCTTCTCGCAGGGGTTCTCGCTGACCGACATCGGCAGCTTCACGCGGCGAGCCGGCGCCAACAGCAGTGCCGAACTGTGCGACGCCTACGGGGCGCTGGCATGTCCCGGCGCAGGCGCACCCGACTATACGGTCAGCTACGCTGACATCGCTCCCAGCCCTCAGGTCGTCAACAATTACGAGATCGGCATTCGCGGCGGCGATGTCGACTATGGCGGCTCGCTGTCGGCCTTTTTGTCCACCTCCGACCAAGGCGTGAACTACGACATCGCCTCCAACCGCGTGTCGCAGCAGAAGGAGGAAATCTGGGGCGTCGAAGTCACCGCATGGTGGAACCTGACCGGCAACCTCACCGTCGGTGGCCTCCTTGGCTATACCGAGGGGCGCTACGACAATGACGGCGATGGCAATATCGATGCGTGGCTGCCGAACAACAGGATAGCGACCCCGGTGCACGGCACGGTCTACGGGACCTATGTCTTCGACAACGGCCTCAATCTTCGCAGCGAGGTCCAGTTCTTCACCAGCCGGGACAAGATAACGACCGTACCCGAGATCAAGGGCGCGGCACTGGTAAATATCCTTGCGAGCCACAAGGTCGGCAAGGGCGATCTCAGTGTCGGCGTCGAGAACGTCTTCGACACCAACTACATGAATCCGACAGCTAGCGCCACGCGCAACAATGTCGTCAATGGTTTCGGCCGCATGGTATCGCTCGGCTACAAGGTCACCTTCTGAGATGGTTCGTTTCGAGATGCACAAGGACGGCATCGTCGACCTGCGCCTCTACCCTCCGCACGCGGCAACCGACGAGGCCGACTACCTCGAAGCGCTCGACCGGATCGGCAACCTCGATGGACCCTATGCCATCGTGGTGGATATTGCCGGCAGCACTCATCTCTCCCGAGAGGGGGAAGTCCGTCAGGCCGCATGGGCCAAGGCCACGCGGCAGCGCATCTCCAGCGCATGCCGGGCCTTGGCACTGGTGCGTGACAATCCCAACCCACGATCGCGGCAATCGTTCGAGCGGCTCTGGGCTATTCCGGTCCACGTCACCAGCGACAGAGAGGAAGCGCGGCAGTTCGCCGCCAAACATCTCGACAAGGCAGTTCGGCCATGAGCGGGCTCGCATCCGAGACCATCAGCCGGCCGGCAGAGCGGCGGGATTGGCAGCGTTTGCGGCTGTTCGCCGTGCTGGCGGGTCTCTACCTCGCCCAGGGTATTCCGGGTTATCTCCTGGTCGCCGCGGTGCCGCCGATCATGCGCGAGCTTGGCGTGTCGAGAACGGCCATCGGCATGCTTGCCGTCCTGATGATCCCGCTGACGGTGAAATTCCTCTGGGCACCGCTCGTCGATCGGATCAGGCCGATGGCGATCGGGCACCGCCGCGGATGGATTCTTCCCACGCAGATCGGGACTGTGATCGCCATAGCGGCACTCGCCCTTGTGGAACCGACCAATCTGAAAGCCATATTCGCAATAGGTTTCGCGATCGCGGTGCTGACCTCGACGCAGGACATTGCAACCGACGGCTATGCCACGCTCGCCCTGAGGCAAGAGGATCGCGCCGTTGGAAACGCAATCCAGGGCGGAGCGGTCGCACTCAGCGTCATCGTCGGCGGCACCGTTTCCCTGCTTCTCTATGGCTGGGTCGGCTGGCAGGCGATGGTGCTGACGATCGCGGCGGTCTCAGCCCTGCCATTGATTGCGATCGCCTTCATGCCGGAGGACACCGCTACAAAAAACGCCGAACCGCGGGCGAAACCTTCGATCTCCAGCTTTCTCAAGCGCCCGGAAGCCGTGACCGTCCTGATGATCGCACTGACCTACCGGGCGAGCGAAGGGCTGGTGAAATCCATGGAGGGATCCTATCTCGTCGACGTCGGATTGCCGCTGTCGGCGATCGGATATCTGAGCGGTATTTCTGCGGCGACGGCCGGCATTGCCGGATCCTTCATAGCGGCCATGCTTGTTCGACGTTCCGGCGCCGGCCGAACGCTGCTGCTGCTCGGCGCCTTGCGCACGATCTGCTTCCTGTTGTTTGCCCTGCATGCGGCCGGCGAAATCACGGGCATATGGACTCTTTTGGGAGCGGCGGGGTTTCAGACCTTGATCCGCTATATGGAGATTGTGGCGCTCTACAGCCTGTTCATGGCGGTGTCATCGAAAGATCAGCCTGGAACGGACTTCACCATTCTGTCCTGCGCCCAGATCATCATCTACCTGATCGGCTCGATGATGGCCGGTGCGATCGCCGACCGCATCGGCTATGGCGCACTTTTCACCCTCTCGACGCTCGTCTCCGGTCTGGCCGTCGTGCTGACTGTTCACCTTCTTTCGCGGCTCTCGAAGAAAAGCGCGGGAGCGGACTTCGCCTGAAATTCCAGCATGGAAGACATCGTGCGCCACGAGCTGGTCCGGGCCGATTGGTGGCAGCCAGGCAGACAGGCGGGCTCGATGTCTCCAGGACAGCCGAAGGCGCGGCGTCAACGAGAATTTCGTGGTCGAACATGGCCGCTGACCTGCACGCCGTCCTCGGCACGCAGGTACAGGAAGCCGGGGACGGACAGCAGCGGGATGACCGCGGTCAGCAGGAACACCTGGTGGAAGCGTTCCGCTGTCACGATGCGGGTTTCTCCTGCGACAAGGCCCAGCACCATGGCGGCGATCGAAACGCCCAGGGAAACGCTGAGTTGCTGCAGGACGCCGCCGAGACTGGTGGCGCGGCTGAGCTTGTCGTCCGGCAGGTCGGCATAGGACAGCGTGTTGGAGGTCATGAACTGCGCCGACCGGATGACCCCGAAGACAAAGACGTAAAGGCCGATCATCCAGTGCGGCGTATCGGCTTCGATCAAGGCGAAGCCCCCGACAGCGGCGGAGCCGACCACCGCGCTGCCGATGAGCACGACATTGAAGCCAAAGCGCCGCAACAGCGGCGACAGCAGCGGCCGAATGAGCAAGGCGCCGAAGCTGCCGACGAATGTCAGCGAGCCCGAGGTGACCGGGCTCATGCCAAAGCCGACCTGCAGCATCAGCGGCAACAGGAAAGGCACGCCGTTGAGGCCAACGCGGCACAGGCCGCCTGCGAGCGTACCGACCCAGAACGAGCGAAATCGAAACAGTGTCAGATCGACTGCCGGTGCAACGACGCGGCGCGCATAGCGCCCGAAGGCGAGCAGCAGCAGGATCGCCGCGGCCAACACCAACGCTGTCGCCGAAACGGAGATGATCGGCCTACCGATGCTTTCCAGTCCGAACTGCAGCAGCGCGACTCCGCATCCCACCATCAGGAACCCGGCGAAGTCGAAGCGCTGCACCGCCTCCTCGCGGAAATCGTCGACGAAGCGCAGCGCCGCCAGAATGCCGAGACAACCGAAAGGCACGTTGACATAGAATATCCAGCGCCACGATGCATAGGTGGTCAACAGGCCGCCGAGCAGCGGCCCGATCACAGGCCCCATGATGGCGGGCAAGGTCATGTAGGTCATGGCGGTGATCAACCCGCTGCGCGGAAAGCTGCGCAGCAGGATCAGCCGCCCGACCGGCGTCATCATGGCGCCGCCCAGCCCCTGCAGGGCGCGCATCGCCAAAAGCATGCCGAAACTGTTGGCCATGCCGCACAGCGCCGAGCCGAGGGTGAAGGTGAAAAGCGCGAGCGCGAACACTTTTCGTGCGCCGAACCTGTCGGCGAACCAGCCGCTGACGGGAATGAATACGGCCAGCGTCAGGATGTAGGTGGTGATCGCCAGGTTCAGCCTGACCGGCGTCGTGTCGAGGCTGCGCGCGATGGCAGGGATCGCGGTGGTGATGATGGTGGAATCGAGCTGCTCCATCAGAAAGGCGATGGCGACGATGATTGGAATAATCAGTCTCAGCCTCGGATCGCGCTCGGTGGCAAATTGAGGCTGTTCCAATGCTGTTGCCATTCCGTCATGCAGGCGGCTGCCCCATTCCAGATGGCGCGTCCGCGTTCAAAGGCAAGGTCGCCTTCCGTGCGGCAAGCCGGCCGAGGCCCCGATCGCACAGCCTGTCTTATGGTCCGACGGATAGGCAAGCGGTAGTCATTTCCTCCTTGATGGAAGTCAACAAATTTTGACTGCCCGCCCCTTCGAGAGGAGACCGGCAAGACAGCGCATTGAGCGTCCAAACTGCGGACGCCAGGGCATTTGCGTTTCAGTGAACGCCAGTTCCGATTTCGTGTCGCAACGTGTCAGGTAAGAGGCTGTCTAACAGCCGCCATGAGCGCTTGACGAAGCAGCGAGATTGAGCCACTTGTCGACTAGTATACAAGTGGTGAGGCCATGCTTGAAGTTCTCGTTCGCGCGCCGCAGTCGCTGGAAGTCCGGCAGGGCACGATACCCCAGCCCGGGGCAGGCGAAGTCGTCGTTCATGTCAGCCGTGCCGGCATCTGCGGCTCCGACATTCACATCCTGCATGGCTCCAATCCGTTCGCCGTCTATCCACGTATCATCGGCCATGAATTCGCCGGCAGCGTAACAGCGCTCGGACGCAATGTGACCGGCATTGCGACGGGAGACCGTGTGGTGGTCGATCCCGTGGTGTCGTGCGGCCACTGCTATCCCTGCCGGGTCGGCCGCTCCAATGTCTGCGCCAACCTCGAAGTGATGGGCGTTCACCGCGACGGCGGTTTTCGCGCCTTCGTCGCGGTGCCGGCGGCAAATGTCATACCGGTTCCAAGGGATATGCCGTTTGGGCTGGCGGCACTGGCCGAGCCGTTTTCCATCGCCGCCAATGTGCTCGATCGTACCGGTTGCGGACCCGAGGACACAGCGCTGATCTATGGCGCCGGCACGGTCGGCGTCACTGTCCTGCAGGTCGCCAAACTCAAGGGCGCACGGTGCATCGTTGCCGATATCGACGAAGCCCGCCTGGAGCGAGCGCTCCGCTTCGGTGCCGACAGGGTGATCCACTCTGTGCGCGATCCCGTGCCGGCCGCGGTGCGCGGTGAAAATGACGGTCTTGGCCCGACGCTGGTCATTGACGGCGCCGGCATTCCCGCACTTCTCGACGAGGCTTGCCGGCTGGCCAGCCCGGCGGGCCGCATCGGCCTGCTCGGCTTTTCGGACGCCCCATCCAACCTCAGCCAGCAGGAAGTGGTGCGCAAGGAACTGACCATCGTCGGCTCGCGCCTGAACCGCCGGCTGTTGCCGCGCGTCGTCGAATGGCTGGCCGACAAGCGGCTCGATCCGCAAGGCATGATCACGCAGGTGTTCGCGGCGGCCGATGCACGCGCAGCCTTCAACTTGATCGAGAAGGAACCGGAGCGAACGCTCAAGGTTCAGCTGGACTTCTCGTAAGCCGGAATTAGCCCTCGACCAGCGCGACGGCGCGCAGCGGTGATCCGCTACCGCCTTCGATCGCCAGCGGCAAGCTGATCAGGAAGCACCAAGGCGGCAAGTCACCAAGCCGTGCGAAATTCTCGCCGATCAGGATGCCTGCTGAAAGCAACGTATTGTGCGCCGGGAAATCCTCGCTGCCGAAACAATCGATCGACAGGCAGTCCGAGCCGACGATGCGCGCACCGCGCTCGACCAGCAATTCGCTTGCTTGCGGCGACAGTCCTGGCCAGTCGGCGAGAAACGCAGCCGGATCGTCCCAGAGCCGGTCCCAGCCGAAATGGAAGAACACGGCGTCGCCCTGCCGTATGCGGCCATGTTCGGCCTCGAAAGCAAAGATAGAATCCGGCTCGACCGCCTGCCGGGGCTGACAGCCACGCGCATCGATCGTCACCATGCGGCCGAAGAAACGCTCGACCGGAATGCCGGAGATGGCAGCACCGCCGCGGATGAAATGGACCGGCGCGTCGAAATGCGTGCCGGTGTGCTCGCTCATGGCCAACGCATGGTTGCAGGCGACGTCGCCGCGGTCATAGGATTCCACCATCTCCTGGCAGTAATGCGGGTGCGTCGGCCACACCGGCATGCCGGGCTTCATCGGATGCGTCAAATCGACGAAGGAAACCGCCTCTGTTTCGAACAGCTTGGCGAGCGTGTCAGTGGCGGATGTCATCTGACGCGAGGCCTCGGCACGAGAACGACGATCAGGATGATCAGCACGCCGGTCAAAAGGAAGCGCACGCCTGCCTGGATGCCAAAGGTGTTGAGCATGGTAGACATCAGGTTGAAGAACAACGCAGCCCCCCATATGCCTACCGCGTTGGCCTGCCCACCAGCGACGCTGGTGCCGCCAAGCACCACCACGGCGATCGATTCCATCAGATAGGCGTCACCCATGTTGAGTGCTGCCCCGCCGCTGAAGCCGGCAAGCAGGAAGCCGGCGAGCGCCGCCGCCGTGCCGCACAGCATATAGGCAATCAACCGCACCCGTGCGACGTTGATGCCGGCAAGCCGCGCCGCCGGTTCGCTCTGGCCGGTGGCCAGCACTTGCCGGCCCCAGACCGTGCGTTTGAGAGCGATCATGGCGGCCAGCGTCAGCAGCATCACCGCGATCGGCATGAATTGCACACCGCCAAGGCTCATCGAGGTGAACCGGGAAAGGCCTGCCGGCGGCTTCAGCGTCGCCTGGCCGCCGAGATTGAAGGCAAGCGACTGGAAGACGAAGCTCCAGGCGAGCGTCGCGATGATCGGCGGCAGCCTGAGCGCGACGATGGCAAGGAAGTTCGCGGCACCAGCGACAGCGCCGACGGCAAGTGCTGCAAGCAGGCCAGGCAGCAGCATGCCGTCGGACCCTTGCATCACCGTCATCGACACATAGGCGGCCAGCGTCAGCACGGATGGCACGGACAGGTCGATATTGCCCGGCCCGGAAGCGACCACGAACATCTGCCCGGTTCCCACCACCACGCTGAAGGCACCGAAGGCGAGCGCGCCCGACAACGTGGCGCCGGCACTGCCGATGCCCGAATAGGCTGTCGTCGCCAGCCACATTGCGAGCGCCACGATGAAGCCGTAGGTCCACGGCGCGAGGCTCAATCTCCGGGTCATCGCGTCCGCTCCGACAAAAGCACGCGCCCGGCCAGCACGAGAAACAGGATGACGCCCTGGGCGCCGATCTGCCACGTCGGCGGCACCTGCAGGAAAGACAAAAGCGAGCCCGCGAGCGACAGCGTCAGAGCGCCGACCACCGTGCCGACCGGCGAGACGACGCCGCCGGTAAAGGCGCCGCCGCCGAGGATCACCGCGCCGACGCCGAGCAGCGTATAGGCCGGCGCGACATTGGCGTCGCCCGATGTGGTGAGGCCGGTCAGCGTCAGCCCGGCCAGACAGGCGAGCAGGCCGGCGACCGCATAGACCGCGACCCGGATGCCGATAACGGACCAGCCGGCGCGCTCGACGGCGCGCGGATTGCCGCCTGCGCCGCGCAGCACCACGCCATAGGAGGAGCGTGAGATGACGAGATGGCCGGCGAGCGCCGCCAGTGCCGCCAGCCAGATCGACAGCGGCATCAAAGGCGGCTGCCAGCTCATGAAGGCGGCAAGCCATGCGGGTGCCGAGCCACCCGGTGCCGGCAACAGGATGACGGCGATGCCGAGCCAGATGAAGGACATGCCCAGCGTCACGATGATCGAGGGCAATTGCCGGGCATGAATAAGCAGGCCGAAACCGGCATAGGCGGCGATCAGGACGATGTAGCACAGCGCCGCGATTGCCGGCGCGTCCCCGAGATAGAGCGCCGTGACGCAGGTGATCAGCCCGACAAAGGCGCCGTTCGACAGGTCGATGTCGCCCAGCATGATCACCATCATCTGCGCCAGCGCGGCAAAGACCAGCGGCACCGAGAGCTTGAACAGCAGATGGAAGCCGAAATAGCTCATCGCCGCCGGGCGGATGCTGAAGATGATGGCCAGCATAACCAGCAGCGCGATAGCCGGCAGGCCGACCTGCATGGCATTGAGCAAGGCCGAACGCGGATTGGAAGGAGAACGGGCCGGAACTCGGGCAGCCGCGTCAGACATGGTCGCCTCCGAACGACGCCTGCAGGATACGGCCGGTCTCGATGGCCTCATCTTCCAGCCTGGTCACGGCGCGGCCCTCGCGGAAGACATAGATGCGCTCGCAATTGGTCAGCTCTTCGAGTTCGGTTGTGTACCAGACGAAGGCGCGTCCGTTCTCGGCCTCCGCGCGGATCAGCCGGTAGACCTCCTGCTTGGTGCCGACATCGACGCCGCGCATCGGATCGTCGAGGAAGATCACCTCGGCGTCCGACGCCAGCGCACGAGCGAACAGCACCTTCTGCTGGTTGCCGCCGGACAGCGACATGATCGGCGTGTCGATCGAAGGCGCCTTTACCTTGAGCCGCTCCGACCAGGTCTCGGCCAGCTTGCGAGCGGCGGCGCCTGAAATCATGCCGCCCCGCGTCAGCGCATTCAGGCTGCGGATGGTCAGATTGTCGGCGATAGACCACAGTGAGAACACGCCTTCAGAGCCGCGGTCGCCGGCAACATAGGCACCCGGCAAGGCCTCGCGCTGCCGGCGCGCGGCATAGAACATCGCGCGCAGCCGCTCGCGCTGGCCGTGGCCGTCGAGCCCGGCGAAACCGATGATCTCGCCCTTGCCGACTTCGATGGTCAGATCAGCGGTGTCGCGGCCGGCATGCCGGATAACCGGAGCTTGCACCGACGACGCCTTGCCTACGGAGCGATCGCGGGGCCGCTCGATGCTGCCCATCAATTCGACAAGCGCGGCGCGCGACAGGCCGGCGGTCGGCCGCTCGGCGACGACCTTGCCGTCGACCATGACGACGGTGCGGTCGCAGACGGCGAGGATCTCGTTCAGTCGATGGGTGATCAGGATGCAGGCGATACCACGTCCGGCGGCACGACGAATGTGGGTGAGCAGTTGCTCCGTCGCCTCATGGCCGAGCGCCGAGGTTGGCTCATCGAGAATGACGGCGCGCAATTTGATGCTGGTCTGCGTGAAGGCGCGAGCGATCTCGACCATCTGTCGCTCGCCGATCGGCAGGTCGGCGACCTTCCTGTCGAGGTCGATGCCGTGGCCAGGGAAGATCTCGTCCAGCACCGGACCGATTACCTGGCGCGCGCGCCGCCGCCAGCCCAACCCACGCAAGGACCTGTGCACGATGCGGGTGTTTTCCGCCGACGTCAAATTGGCGCAGAGCGACAGTTCCTGAAAGATACAGCGCAGACCGGCCTGCTGGGCACTGGCCGCACTCCAGGCACCGATCTCACGTCCGCCGACGCGAAAGCTGCCGCTGCTGCGCTCGATGGTGCCGGCCAGCACGTTCATCAGCGTCGACTTGCCGGCGCCGTTGTGACCGACCAGGCCAACGACCTCGCCGGGGTTCAGATGAAAATCCACGCCGCCCAAGGCATGCACGGCATCATAGCTCTTGCGGACATTGCCTACCTCGACAAGAGGGCTGTCAGCATCGCCTCTCTCTGCTGCGTCCTTTTTGGGCGACGTGGGATCGTTCATCATTCGGCCATGCTGCTCATTTCGGCGCGGGTACGCCGGGCAGAGGTTCTTTCTTTACGTTGGCGTCGATGATCTTGGCCACTAGCTCCTGCGGATATTCGGCATTGACAACGCCGCCTGCGGGAACCGTCTTCAGCCAGGCGTCGAGGTCAGGCTGATTGATCTGCAGGAGCGGCACCTCGACGAATTTCGGCACCTGCTTGCCGGCCAGGATCTGCTGCGCGACCCAGAACGCGACCTGCGAGACGCTGGGCGTGGCGCCCAGCGAGAAAGTTTCGTAGCCGCCGGCATCATGCTCCTGCTTCCACAGCGCCAATTCGTCCTGGCGGTTGCCCATGATGATGATCGGCAGCGGCCGGTTGGCGGCCTTGAATGCCTGCGCCGCGCCATAGCCGTCGCCGCCCTGCGTCAGCACCGCATCGACCTGAGGCAGCGACGGCAGGATGCCCGACACTTCCTTTTGTGCCACGGTCGCCGTCCACTGGCCATAGACCTCGCCGACAGCCTTGTAGCTGGCGTGCGCCTTCATCGCCTTCTCGACGCCCTCATGCAGGCGCTTGTCGAAACCGTCGCCGGCCATACCGCGGATCTCGAGGATGTTGGCCGGTTTGTCGCCGAGCTTGCTGGAGATGAAATCCAGTTCTGCCTTGGCATAGGAGTCAAGGTTGTAGTCGACGACATAGGCGCAAGGCTCGGTGACGCCGCTGGCGAAGGCAACGACCGTGATACCGGCATTGCAGGCATCCTTGATGGCGCCGTTGAGTGCGGTGTCGGAGCCGGCAAGGACGATGATCGCGTCGTAGCCCTGCAGGATCAGGTTCTCGATCTGGCTGGCCTGTTCGGTCACCGAATTGTTCGAGCTGACGACGGCTGTTGCGGCGATCTGCTTGTCGGCCACGGCCTTGGCGCCCATTTCCTCGAAGCTCTTGATCATCACCTGGCGGAAGGAATTGCCGGCGTAGGAATTGCTGAAGGCGATCTTCTTGGCCGAAGTGTCGCCCTTGGCGACGCCTTCATCGGCGCGCGCGTCCAGCGCTGCAAAGCTGGTGCAGCCGAGCATGGCTGCAATGAATAAGGCTGTGGTCCTGCTCATTGTTGTTCTCCTCCGGTTGAAAGTCATAGCGTCCTCCCGCCGATCCTTTCGAACGAAAAATCTCAGCCCAGCCCGAGATCAGGCACGGCATCGTTCAAATGGTCGGCGAAATTCGTGTTGGGCAGCAGCGGATACCAGCCCGGACGGCCGGGATCGCGGTCGTAGGCATAGCCGCCCAGCGAGCGATAGAGCTCGGCATAGGTGGCGAGTTTGTCACGATCGAGCTCGACACCGAGGCCCGGTGCCTCCGGCACCGCGATCGCACCATTCTCGTAGGGCATCTTGCCGCCGATGATGATGTCGTCGGCAAGGTGGTGATAATGCGCGTCGGCGGTGAAGACCAGGTTGGGCAGCACAGCGCCAAGATGCAGCATGGTGGCGAGCTGGATGCCGAGTTCGCCAGAGGAATGCACCGCAATACCGAGACCGAACGTGTCGCAGATCTGCGCGGCGCGCACGCAGGCGCGGATGCCGCCCCAGAAGGTGGTGTCGAGCAGGATCACGTCAACCGCAGGGTCGCGCACATTGGTGGCGAGCTGTTCGAAATCGATGACGATGGTGTTGGTGGCCAGCGGGATGGAGAGCTTCTCGCGCAAGCGGCGCATGCCGGCAAGGCCCCAGGTCGGATCCTCGAAATAGTCGTTCCTGAGATCGGAAATGGCTTGGCCGAAACGCAGCGCCTCTTCGACCGACAGGGCGGCGTTCGGATCGTAGCGCAGCGTGTCGGCAGGAAATTCGGCGGCGAGCGCCCTGAAACACTCCAGCTCATAGTCGGGGTGAAACACGCCGGCCTTGAGCTTGTGGGCGTGAAAACCATGTTCGGCCTTGAGCGCGCGGGCATGCTCGAGCAATTGATCGATGGTGCGGACCTCTCCCTTGCCGCTGCGGCGGTCGGCATAACGGAAGAACAGATAGGAGGCGAAGCCGATCCGGTCGCGCACGCGCCCGCCAAGCAATTGGTAGACCGGCACGCCGAGCTTCTTGCCGATAATGTCGAGACAGGCGAATTCCAGCGCTGCGTGGAGCTGCGTGCGATTGTTGTAGAGCGACGCCGTCGGATTGCAGATGGCATAGCGCATCCGGTTGAGATCGAAAGGGTCATGGCCGACCAGGTAGGATTTCAGCCCGGCGAAAGCGAGTTCGGCGCCGGCGCCGCCACCGCCCATCTCGCCGAGCCCAACAATGCCTTCGTCGGTTTCGACCTCGACCACGGTGCGGACAAAGCGTCCCCAATGCGTACCGTTGCTGTGCCGCAATGCTGCTTCCAGCGGAACGGTGATGGTGGTCGCCTTGATGTCCGTGATCTTCATGCCGGCTCCTCTCCCCCTAGCCTGCCGGCGTCATACACACTACCATGGTAGTATGTCAATACAGCGTCAATCCTGCTTGCCGCTTGAGTTGGGACGTGCGTGGTGTCATGACCGGAGCAGTGCAGCGCCATTCACAGCAACGGATTCGTCATGGGGACCAAGCTTTCGGGGGCGACCAGGTTTTCAGGCAATGCTGCCAGGCTGAAGAACGCCGGTCAGCGCGACCCCTCGCGGGTGCTGGAGCCGGTCAACAATCGCATGCCGATCTCGCCGCAGATCTACGAGCGCCTGCGCCGCGCCATCACGACGCTGGCGATGTTGCCGTCGGAGGCGCTCAGCGAACAGGACCTCGCCCAGCAGCTCGGTGTCAGCCGTACACCGGTGCGCGAGGCGCTGATCCGGCTTGCCGATGAAGGGCTGATCGACATCCTGCCGCAACGCGGCAGCTTCGTCGCGCCGATCCGCCTGAGTGACGTCGAGGAAGCGCAGTTCATTCGCGAGGCACTCGAAGTCTCCGTCGTGCAGAAGCTGGCCGGCCACGGTTCGAGCGCCTTCATCGCGGCAGGCAGGGTGAACCTTGCCCAGCAGGCCAAGGCAGTGGCCGAGGGCGACCGCGAGCTTTTTCTCGAGCTCGACGAGGGCTTCCATCGCAGCCTTTGCGAAGAGGCCGGCCTGCCCAAGAGCTGGCGGGTGATCCAGGTGGTCAAGCTGCAGATGGACCGTGTGCGCTATCTGAGCCTGCCAGAGCCCGGCCACCTCGAAACGCTGCTCGCTCAGCATGTGGCGATCTTCGAGGCCGTGGAGACCGGCGAGGCAAAGCAGGCAGGCGCGCGTATGGCGGCGCATTTGCGCGAAGTGCTTCGCACGGTTCAACGGCTCAACGTGGCCCGCCCGGACCTCTTTGGCCAATGATCCGTCGACCGCTCATTGTGCCATTGGGTGAAGAGCAGACGCCTCGGACGTGCTGCCACATTCTTAATGAGGGATTCCTGCGCGCCAAGGCCTGATGCGCGTATGCTACGGGCGCTTCGCTTGCCTGGCGTCAGCCGCCGAAGCGCGGTTCCGCAACGCCTTTGATGCCAAGGCCCGTGATGGCGAACAGGCTACCGCGCAAAACGCCGTCGCCGGGAAAACGGGGTAGCGGCGGCTTGGCCATCGAGGTGACGTAGAGGGTGTCGAGCTTCGGTCCGCCGAACATGACGCTGGTGATCTTCTTGACCGGCATGTCGATGATGCGATCGATGCTGCCATCGGGGGCGTAGCGGATCAGTCGGCCGTCATAGACCAGCGCATTCCACAGATAGCCCTCGGCATCGACGGTCGAGCCGTCCGCCGCACCGCCCCGGCTCGTGTCGACGCGCACGAAGGTACGCCTGTTGGTGGCGACACCGGTGGCGATGTCGTAGTCGTAGGCCCATATCTCGCCGGTCCAGGTGTCGGCGAAATAGAAGGTGCGGTCGTCGGGGCTCCAGCATGGACCGTTGGAACAGATGATGCCGGAATCGATCCGGGTGACGGAGAAATCCGGATCGAGCCGGTAGAGCCCGCCGGACGGCCCCTCTTCCATCGTGTCCATGGAGCCAGCGAAGAAGCGGCCGCGCCGGTCAACCTTGCCGTCGTTGAGCCGGTTCATCGGCTTGTCCGGCTCGGGATCGTGGATCAGCGTCACATCGCCGGAGGCGAAATCGAGCAGATGGAAACCGCGCTGCAGCGACACCACGGCGCCGCTACCGTCCTTGCGCAGCGCCATCGAGCCGATCTTCATCGGCACATCCCATGACCGGATCTCGCGTCCGTCGGCGGTCGCCCGAAACACGCGCCCGTCGAAGCTGTCGATCCAGTAGAGTCGTTCCTGTTCGACGTCCCACAGCGGTCCTTCGCCCAGCGTGGTCTTCACGTCCACCACGACTTCGATCTTCATGCCGTCCTCCTCCGTTTTTGCGTCTCGCGGCGATTGTTCGGGCCGCCTCAGAAAGCGACCTTGTCGCCGCCTTTCAATGACAGGATTTCGCGTGCCTCGTCGGGCGTCGCCACCTCCATGCCGAGCCCTTCGATGATCTTGCGGGCCAGCAAGACCTGCTCGGCGTTCGATTTGGCAAGCTTGCCCTTGCCTGCCCACAGACTGTCCTCCAGCCCGACTCGGATGTTGCCGCCAAGCGCTGCCGATTGCGCGGCTATGCGCAGCTGGCTGGCGCCAGCGCCGAGAACCGACCAGCGGAACTGGTCGCCGAACAGCCGGTCGGCAGTGCGCTTCATATGGGCGACGTCTTCGGGATGGGTGCCGATGCCGCCGAGCAGTCCGAACACCGACTGCACGAAGAAAGGCGGCTTCACCAGCCCGCGGTCGGCGAAGTGCGAGAGGTTGTAGAGATGGGCGATGTCGTAGCACTCGAACTCGAAGCGCGTGCCGTTGTCGTAGCAGGTCGCCAGGATGTACTCGATGTCCTTGAACGAGTTGCGAAAGACGAGGTCGCGGGTCGCTTCCAGATGCGGCTTTTCCCAGTCGAATTTGAAGGTCTCGTATTTGTCGGCGAGGTGATAGAGCCCGAAATTGATCGAGCCCATATTGAGCGAGGCGACTTCCGGTTTGAACTGGGCGGCCGGGCGCACGCGCTCCTCGACCTTCATGTACGGGCTGCCACCGGTGGTGATGTTGATGGCGGCGTTGGTGCCTTGCTTGACGCGCGGCAGGAAGCGAGCGAAGGCCTCCGGCGTCTGGTCGGGCTTGCCGGTTTCCGGATCGCGCGCATGCAGATGCAGGATTGCGGCACCGGCTTCGGCAGCCGCGATCGCCTCCGAGGCGATCTGGTCTGGCGTGATCGGCAGATAAGGCGACATCGTCGGCGTGTGGATGGCACCTGTCACCGCGCAGGTGATGATGACCTTGCCCTTGGTCTGTGCAGGCCCCGGCTTGCGGCTGGTTTGCGTCATTCTCCGAACTCCTGATCCGATTTTCTCTTGTGGGCGGCGAGCGCCATGAGCCGGCGGTCACGCCACACCTGCCGGTCGCCCAGGCTTTGCTGTGGCAGTCGCTTGCGGCGATCAGCCTCGACCGTGTCGATGACCTTGCCGGCCCAGTCGACGCGTCGCTGCGTCTGGGGAAAGATGTTGGAATAGATGCCCTGATAACGCTCGACATAGTCGCGCACGCCGCCAGGCGCATTGAGATCGATGGTCTCGAATGGACCCATGAACGACCAGCGCAGCGCCAGCCCGTCGCGGATGCCGATGTCGACATCCTCGACACTGGCGTAGCCGTCGGCGACAAGCCGGAAAGCCTCCTCCAGCAATGCGCCTTGCAGGCGGTTCATGATGAAGCCGTCGAGTTCGCGGTTCATCACCAGGGGCGCATGACCGGCGTCGATGAGGAAGGCGCGGGTTGTCTCGACCGTCTCGGCGGACGTCCATGGCGCCGGCACGATTTCGGCCGCCGGAATGAGATAGGGCGGGTTGATCGGATGCACGACCAGGCAGCGCTGCCGCCCTTGCAGATGGTCGGTGAATTTCGACGGCAACAGCGCCGAGGTGGAACTGGCGATGACTGTTTGCGGATCGGCAAGGCTGTCGATCAGCGAGAACACCTCCCGCTTCACCTCGAGGTTTTCAGGCGTGTTCTCCTGGATATGGACCGCACCAGCCAGCGCCTCTGCCAGCTCGGCGACAATGGTGATCCGGCCGAGCACGGCGTCGACCGCCTGTCCCCGCAACAGGTCGTTCCGGGCGAGATCACCGAGCACGCCGGCAATGTAGTCGCGGGCGCCACCCGTGGCAGTGGGCAACTGGTCCCACATCCGCACATCATGGCCGGCGCGGGCAAAGCTGATTGCCCAGGCCCGCCCGATGAACCCGCTTCCGACAATTGCGACATTGGCCATGGATAGGCTCCTCAAAGTGTTTCGACATTGCCGTCGACGCCGAGCGACTGGCCGGAAATGTTGATCCCCGCATCGGAGAGCAGGAAGGCGACCATCGACGCCACATCATAGGGGCTGGTCATGCGGCGCAGCGAGATGTTTTGGAGATAACGATCCGTCATCTCTTCGTGGCTGATGCCGACCTGCTTGGCGCGCGCCGAGATAACACCTTCGATGCGGGGCCCCTCGATGATGCCGGGCAGGATGGCGTTGACCCTGATGGCGTGCGGTCCGAGCTCCTTGGCGAGACTCTGCGTGAAACCGATGACACCGAACTTGGCCGCCGAATAGGGTGTGCGGAAGGCGTAGCCATGGCGGCCGGCGGCAGACGACATCGAGACGATCGAACCACCGCCCGCCGCCTTGATCAGCGGCACGGCGCGCCGAGCGCACAGGAACTGGCCGGTCAGGCAGATGTCGATGCAGCGCCGCCAGTC
>NZ_RZPH01000059.1:0-12292 GCF_004022825.1 Mesorhizobium sp. M7A.F.Ca.CA.004.04.2.1 | reverse complement strand
ACCGTCACCGACCTGAAATATCGGATCAACGTCAATGACTTTGCCCATGAAGCGGCAAAGTCGCTCGAAATGAACGAAGTCGGCATCTGCAACATTTCGACGCGGACGCCGATCGCCTTTGATCCCTTCGCCGAAAACCGCACCACCGGCGCCTTCATCCTGATCGACCGCATCTCCAACGCCACGGTCGGCGCCGGCATGATCCTGCACTCGTTGCGCCGCGCCGAAAACATCCATTGGCAGTCGCTCGATGTCGGCAAGCGCGTGCGCGCCGACATGAAGAACCAGCGGCCCGCCGTGTTCTGGTTCACCGGGCTGTCGGGTTCCGGCAAGTCGACCATCGCCAACCTGTTCGAAAAGAAGCTGTTCGCCACCGGCCGCCACACTTATATCCTGGACGGCGACAACGTCCGTCACGGTCTCAACCGCGATCTTGGTTTCACCGACGCCGATCGCGTCGAGAACATCCGCCGCGTCGCCGAAGTGGCGCGTTTGATGGCCGATGCCGGGTTGATCGTCATTGTTTCGTTCATTTCGCCCTTCAGCGCCGAGCGGCGCATGGCACGTGAATTGATGGCCGACGGAGAATTCGTCGAGGTGTTCGTCGATACGCCTTTCGAGGAATGCGCCAGGCGTGATCCGAAGGGCCTCTATGCGCGCGCGCTGAATGGCGAGATCAAGAATTTCACCGGCGTCGATTCCCCTTATGAAGCGCCGGAAACCCCGGAGGTCCATCTGCGGACACTCGGCAAGTCGGCCGAAGAGATGGTCGACGCCCTGGAACACTGGCTGAACGAGCGCGACATTGCCGAAGACCAATACGATAGCGGCGGCGGCATCTGACGACAGGCTGATGCTTGAAATCTTCGAGCGCTTGGCCTTGTCGGCCGGGCGCGAGGTGATGCGCGTGTTCCACGCCGGCTGTGCGGTTGACCGTAAGTCCGACGCCTCGCCGGTGACCGAGGCGGACCGCGAGAGCGAAAAGATCATACTCGCCGGACTGCGTGCCGCATTTCCCGATATCCCCTGCGTGGCCGAGGAAGAAGCTTCCGCCGGCATCGTGCCGCCCGATCTGGACGGGGCTTTTTTTCTGATCGATCCGCTCGATGGGACCAAGGAGTTCGTTAACCGCCGCACCGATTTCACGGTCAACATAGCGCTGGTTCGCGATGGCGTGCCGGAAGTCGGCGTCGTCTTTGCGCCCTGCACGGGCCGCTTCTTTTCCGGCCTGCCGGGCAGGGCGGAATCACTCGAAATCGATGGCGATTACCAGATCGTCGGCCGCCGGCCGATCGCGGCGAGAACGGCCGCGACGCCGCTGGCCGTCGTCGCCAGTCGGTCTCACAACACACCGGAAACCGAGGCCTATATTCGCGACCTCGGTGCCGCCGAAATCGTTTCGGTCGGTTCGTCCTTGAAGTTCTGCCTTCTCGCCAGCGCCGAGGCTGATGTCTATCCGCGCTTCGGCCGCACCATGGAATGGGACACAGCGGCGGGCGACGCCATCCTGCGCGCCGCCGGCGGCATGACGCGCACGCTCGACGGCCAACCTCTGGTCTATGGCAAGCGCAGGCAAAGCGACGACGAGGATTTTGCCAATCCGCATTTCATTGCCAGCGGCAGGGCGGCGGGCCCCGGCTGAGAAAGGCTCGGCAGCTTACTCTGCCGCGGCCTGCGCCGAATTCGAGCCGATATAGTTGCGGATCGTCTCGATGATGCGGTCCTGGTCGGCTTCGCTGAGATAAGGGTGCATGGGCAGGCACAGGATCCGCTTCGGCAGGTCTTCCGATACGGCAAGGCCGGTCGGCGTGCGCGGGTAGTCGCGATAAGCGACCTGGGCATGCAGCGGCTTCACGTAGTAAATGACAGACGGAATGCCCTTTTCGCCGAGATGCGCCCTCAGCCCGTCGCGCTTGGGCGTCTCGATCGCGTATTGCGCCCAGGCCGAACGGCTGCCGTCCAGATTGCGCGCCGCAGTGACGATATCGCCAAGCCCTTCGGCATAGCGCTTTGCCACCACCTGCCGGGCGACCATCTCGTCTTCCAGGATAGCCAGCTTCTCGATCAGGATCGCCGCCTGGATCGTGTCGAGTCGCGAATTGATGCCGACGCGGACATTGTCGTACTGCGTCTCGCCCTTGCCATGGAAGGCGAAGGAGCGAAGCTGCTCGGCCAGCGCATCGTCATTGGTGAACATCGCGCCGCCGTCGCCGTAGCAGCCAAGCGGCTTGGCCGGATAGAAGCTGGTCGATCCGACATGGCCGAAAGCACCGCACATCTTGCCGTCGAGCGAACCGCCCATCGACTGGGCGGCATCCTCGATCACCATCAGCCCTTCGCGGTTGGCGATCGCCATGATCGCCTCGTAATCGGCGGCTAGGCCAAACAGATCGACAGGAATGATAGCCTTCGGCTTCAGCCTTCCTTCCTTCTTGATCATGGCGATGGCCGCTTCGAGGCTGGCAATGTCGATGTTGTAGCTATGCGGGTCGACATCGACGAACACCGGCTCGGCCTTGGCCAGTGCCACCACTTCGGCGGTGGCGGCGAAAGTGAAGCTCGGCACGAACACCGCGTCACCCGGGCCGATGCCGGCCGCAAACAGTGGCAACAGCAGCGCGTCGGTGCCGTTGGCGCAGGCCACGACATGCTTGGTGCCGATATAGGCGGCAAGCTTATTCTCGAATTCGGTGACTTGCGGGCCAAGAATATAACGGCCTTCGTCGACGACACGGTCGATCGCGGCCTTCAGCCGGTCGCGGATTTGTTCGCGCTGCGCGCCAAGATCGATGAACTGCATGTCGGCCTCAAAACGGGTTAGCCAGATAATCGGCCGCTGGTACCAGAGTTGCGCTTGCCGAGAAAGCCGGGCAGGCGGAGCCCTAAATTGCCCAAGTGTCGCAGTCCGTTACCAGTATTTCCCGGCGAATGTCAGTCAGATGCCGGAAATCCGGGCTTCGTCGGGCACCATCCCGCCCTTATAGCCCTGTAAAGAGCCCCTGCGAAACATAAAGTGATCGATTGGGCTCAACTTATGTTGAGCGTTGCTCAGGCGATTTCATGTCGCCAGGGTGGATTGGCGCCGGCCCGCGACACGGTCACTGCCGCCGCCTTCGCACCGAGCGCCAGCGCCTTGTGGATGGCGTCTTTCGACAAGCGGGAAATCGCCGCCTTGGTCAGCAGGCCCTGCTCATGCAAGGAGGCGAGGATGCCGGCGTTGAAGGTATCGCCGGCGCCGACCGTGTCGACCACCTCGACCTTTTCCGGCATGACGGTGACGGCATGTTCCCTGGTATAGCCGACGGCGCCTTCGCTGCCATGGGTGACGACGATCAGCTTCGGGCCTCGATCCAGCCAGTTGCGGATGACATCCTCGTGCGAGCCGGCTTCGCCGAACCAGGTCAGGTCTTCGTCCGACAATTTCACGATATCGGCCATCGCCATCATCGCGCGAATGCGCCTGAGGTGCTTGGCCTTGTCCGGTATGAAGTTCGGCCGGATGTTGGGATCGAGCATCATCACTCGACTTTCATGCTCGCGCCGCATGAACTCCTCATAGGCACTGCCGGCGGGCTCCGAAATCAGGCTGATGGCACCGAACAGCATGGCTTCGATCTCGCTGCCAAGCTGCGGCAGGTCGTCGACGGTCAGCATGCGGCCGGCGGTGTTCTCGTCATAAAAAGTGTAGGTCGCCTGGCCGTTGGTGAGCTTGACGAAGGCCAGCGTCGTTGGCCGTGGTGAGGTGTGCGCATAGGTGGAGCTGACCTTGCTTGCCCCCAGCGCATCCCGGAACTGGCCGCCGAACAGATCCGACGACAGGCCTGAAAAGAAGCCTGCCGGCGCGCCGAGCCGGCCAAGCGCGATCGCCGTGTTGAACACCGCGCCGCCGACATAAGGCGCAAAGGCCGGCTCACCCGCTGTCGTCGTGCGCGGCAGCATGTCGATCAGGGCTTCGCCGCAGCAGAGGATCATGGCTTCCTGGTCTCCGGCGGATGGATCACGCCCTTGCGTATGATGATGTTGGCGTAGAGCCGCGGCTCGCTTGTCGCGACGATGGCATGCGCCGATTTGACCCGTGCATAGAAGTCGGCGCCGGCTAGCGCAACCACCTTGCGGCCTGGCGCCCGTTTGGCGCAGATCGCCTCGATCTCATGATGGACGGGATCGGCAAGCGAGGGATCGCCCTTGACCGAGGCGCGAAACAGCGCCTCCGGCACGGCGTCATCGACAGGCAGCACACTCAATATCGCGTCGAGTACGGGGATAAGAGGGTGACCATCGGCGCGCACCAGCCGGGTTGCCTGCTGTTCCGCCGGATAGTTTCCGTCGACAAGGGCGATTTCGTCGCCATGACCCATGCCGCGCAGGATCGCCAGAAGCTCCGGACCGAGCAGCGCCGGAATTCCGATCAGCATCAGGCGCTCCTGGAAATCGTCGTCGAGCCGATCAGGAAGCGTTCGGAAAGTGGCAGGCTGGCGCCGCCGAGCGCCCGGGCATGGATGCCGACGGTTCCCTCGCGAATGGCGGGCAGCTTCAAGCCTTCGCCATCGATCGTGGCGATTGCCGCGATGATGGCGTCGACCAGCCGGCGGCGCACCGCCTTCGGCATCCAGCCGTCGATCACCGCCGCTTCGAAATCGATGATCGAGGATGCGGCGACGATGGCGTAGGCGAGCGCCCTTGAGGCGCTGGCGATCCAGTCGTCAAGCTCGGGTCCGATCTCGCCCCAATCTTCCGGCGAGGTCCACAGATGCGAGGCTTCGGTGCCGCGCGCATTGCGCGCCTTTTCGAGCATGGCGATGGAAGCGACATCGATCAGTTGGGTCGGCTTGCCGTCCGGCCCGGGCACCGGCATGGAGCCGAGCGCTCCGGCATTGCCGGTCGGGCCGCCAAAAAGCCGGCCGTTCAGCACAATGCCGCCGCCGGCAAAGGCGCCGATATAAAAATAGACGAAGTCGCGCGCAGCGCCCGCCTGGCCGAAGACGAGCTCGGCGCCGCAGGCCGACGTGGCATCGTTCTGCAAATAGACCGGAAAATCGCATTGCGCCTGGATGTCGGCCCGGATGTCGCGGTGACGCCATTCGTCCATCACGTCGCGGGGGGCGCCGGCGGTATCGGCCCAGTTCCACAATTCGAACGGCATGGCGATGCCGAGCCCGGCGATGCGCTTGTCTTGCGCGGGCGTCAGCGCACCGCGCATCTGCCGCATGCCGTTGCTGACGAAGTCCACCGTCTCGCGCGGCGCCGGGTAGCGATAGGAATGCTGCAGCATCGAACGGACATGGCCAAGGAAATCTATCAACACCAGTTCGGCGCTGCGGCGGCCGATCTTCAGCCCAATGAAGAAAGCGCCTTCGGGATTGAGCGCCATCGGAATGGAAGGCTGGCCGATCTTGCCGCGCAACGGCGCCTGGCGCAGCAGGAGGCTTTCTTCCTCCAACTCGCGCATGATGACCGAAACCGTCTGCGCCGAAAGGCCGGTCATGCGGGCGATGTCGGATTTTGCCAGGCTGCCGTGCTGGCGCACCAGCGACAGCACCAACCGCTCATTGTGGTCGCGCATGCCGCTCTGGTTGGTGCCGCGGTGAATGAGACTGTCATTCACCTCGGGCGAACCGTGCCTCGCAATGGCCGTTTCCACCCTGTTCCTCCCGTCGTTTCCCCTCAATGCTTTTGGGCCAGAATGGGTGAACGAAGCAAGGCTGTCAATAATAAATAAGAGTGATTTAATTATTGACAGAGGCTTCGTGCTGGTGTCTGTTGAGGCAGCGTCCACGCTGGGAGAATTTCGTTGGACGCGCTGCAGGTGCCGGTTGGCCGGCATCCGGATGGATCCACTGGGAGGAAATCGTGACCAATACAAAACTGTTGAAATCGACCGTGTTTGCCGCCGCGGCTCTGGGGCTGATGGCGTTTGCGTCGTCCGCATCCGCGGCTGGTGTCGGTGCCTGCCTGATCACCAAGACCGACACCAATCCCTTCTTCGTCAAGATGAAGGAAGGCGCGACCGCGAAGGCCAAGGAACTCGGCGTCGACCTCAAGACCTATGCCGGCAAGATCGACGGCGACAGCGAGAGCCAGGTCGCGGCCATCGAGAGCTGCATCGCCGACGGCGCCAAGGGTATCCTGATCACTGCATCCGACACCAAGGGCATCGTGCCGACCGTGAAGAAGGCGCGTGACGCCGGCCTGCTGGTGATCGCGCTCGACACGCCGCTCGATCCGATCGACGCCGCCGACGCGACCTTTGCGACGGACAATCTCGAAGCCGGCAAGCTGATCGGTGCCTGGGCAGCCGCCACGCTCGGCGACAAGGCCAAGGACGCCAAGATCGGCTTCCTCGACCTGACGCCTTCGCAGCCGACTGTCGACGTGCTGCGTGATCAGGGCTTCATGATGGGCTACGGCATCGACGTGAAGGATCCCAACAAGATCGGCGATGAGGACGATCCCCGCATCGTCGGCCACGACGTCACCAACGGCAACGAAGAGGGCGGCCGCAAGGCGATGGAGAACCTCCTGCAGAAGGACAACACCATCAACGTCATCCACACCATCAACGAGCCTGCCGCTGTCGGCGCCTACCAGGCGCTCAAGGCTGTCGGCCTCGAAAGCCAGGTGTTGATCGTTTCCGTCGACGGCGGCTGCCCCGGCGTGAAGTCGGTGGCCGAAGGTGTCATCGGCGCGACGTCGCAGCAATATCCGTTGCAGATGGCAGCACTCGGCATCGAGGCGATCGCTGCTTTCGCCAAGGACGGAACCAAGCCGAAGCCGACCGAAGGCAAGGACTTCTTCGATACCGGCGTCAACCTGGTGACCGACAAGCCGGCCACCGGCGTGAAGTCCATCGACACCAAGGAAGGCCTCGCCAAATGCTGGGGCTGATGCCGGTCTGACAGGCATCTACCGAACCTGGGCGGCTGGGGCTTGATCCCCGGCCGCTTCGGGTGGACGATGGCTCGCGTGACCGCGAACAATCCCGGCGACAGACCGGAAAGGCGTGGACTGGCGTCGGCGTTTGGCTGAAGCCTTCGGGGAGAAAACATGGCTCAAGCTCAGGAATTCGAGAAAGTTCTTTCGAGCAGCGACACAAGCGTTGCCGCTTTCGACGAGCACAAATCGGCCGTCAAGCGCATCCAGCATTTCCTGCATTCGACGCCGGCCGCAGTGCCGCTGATCGTCCTGGTTCTGGCGATCATCGTTTTCGGCATCACCATCGGTGGGCGGTTCTTTTCGTCCTACACGCTGACGCTTATCCTGCAGCAGATCGCCATTATCGGCATTCTGGGTGCTGCGCAGACGCTGGTCATCCTGACCGCGGGCATCGACCTGTCGATTGGCGTGATCATGGTGATTTCAGCGGTGATCATGGGCAATTGCGCGGTCAGCTACGGTATGCCGAGCGCGCTCGCCGTGGCGATCGGGCTTGCCGCCGGCGCGGCATGCGGGCTGCTCAACGGCGTGCTCGTCGCCTACATGAAGCTGCCGCCCTTCATCGTGACGCTTGGCACCTGGAACATCGTCATGGCCACGAACTTCATCTATTCGGCCAACGAGACGATCCGCGACACCGACGTCGACACCCAGGCGCCGCTCCTGCATCTCTTTGCCATCAGCTTCAAGGTCGGCACGGCGGTGCTGACGCTCGGCGTCATTGCCACGGTCGTGCTCGTGATGATCCTCTGGTACGTGCTCAATCACACGGCATGGGGTCGCCATGTCTACGCCGTTGGCGATGATCAGGAGGCGGCGAAGCTGTCGGGCATCCAGACCAAGAAGGTGCTGATGACGGTCTACACCCTTGCCGGGCTGATCGCCGCTTTCGCTGCCTGGGTCTCTATCGGTCGCAACGGCTCGATCTCGCCGTCGGCTGCCGTCACCGACTACAATCTCCAGGCGATCACCGCGACGGTGATCGGCGGTATTTCCCTGTTCGGCGGACGCGGCTCGATCCTGGGCACGCTGTTCGGCGCGATGATCGTCGGCGTCGTCTCCATGGGCCTCAACATGCTGGGCGCCGATCCGCAATGGAAGGTGCTGCTCACCGGTGTGCTGATCATCGGCGCCGTGGCGGTCGACCAATGGATCAGAAAGGTTTCGGCATGACCATGACCCAGGAACCCATTCTCACCGCGCGTGGCCTAGTCAAGCGCTACGGCCGCGTCACCGCCCTCGACAACGCCGACTTCGACCTCTACCCCGGCGAAATCCTTGCTGTCATCGGTGACAATGGCGCCGGCAAATCGTCGCTCATCAAGGCGATTTCCGGCGCTGCCGCGCCCGATGAAGGCGAGATCCGGCTCGAAGGAAAACCCGTCTCCTTCAAATCGCCGATGGAGGCCCGCGAAGCCGGCATCGAGACCGTCTACCAGAACCTGGCGCTGTCGCCGGCGCTGTCGAGCGCCGACAACATGTTCCTTGGCCGCGAAATCCGTAAACCGGGTTTTCTGGGCGATTGGCTTCGCATGCTCGATCGCCCGGCGATGGAAAAGCGCGCCCGCGACAAGCTTACCGAACTTGGCCTGATGACCATCCAGAACATCAGCCAGGCTGTGGAGACGCTCTCGGGCGGCCAAAGGCAGGGCGTTGCCGTGGCGCGTGCGGCCGCCTTTGGCAGTCGTGTGGTGATCATGGACGAGCCGACAGCCGCCCTTGGCGTCAAGGAAAGCCGCCGCGTGCTCGAGCTGATCCTCGACGTCAAGAAGCGCGGCCTCCCGATCGTGCTGATCTCGCACAACATGCCGCATGTCTTCGAAGTGGCCGATCGCATTCACATCCATCGGCTGGGCCGTCGCCTCGCCGTCATCGACCCCAAGCAATATACGATGTCCGACGCCGTCGCCTTCATGACAGGAGCCAAGGCCCCGCCGGAGGCGGCGCTGGCGGCTTGATACATGTCGCCCAAGTGGCTGGCGCATGGCGACACGGCAAGCACGGAACAGGGATTTGAAGCGCGGCGCGCGGGCCGTCTTGGCGCGTCACACTTCAGAATTGCCAAATTGCCGCAGGGGGCAAGCCGGATCGAACCTGTTTAAATCGATTGAATAGTTGGCGGTATCAGCTAGCATGGGCTGGGAGGAGCGATGAAAGCCGGTATGATCATGGCAACCGCACGAGAGGCATCATGACGAGCGCGATGACATCCGAACCCCTTCCGCCACTGCTCGAAAATCCTGACCCAAAGACGCTCGCACGTGAAGTCTTGGTTGCCCTCAAATACAGGGTCGGCAAGGACACCACCGTTGCGACCCAGTACGACTGGCTAACCGCCTCGATCAAGGTCGTGCGCGACCGGATCGTCGATCACTGGATGCAGGCGACGAGAGAGGCTTACGACCAGAAGGAAAAGCGCGTCTATTATCTGTCGCTGGAATTCCTCATCGGCCGCCTGATGCGCGATGCTTTCTCCAATCTGGGCCTGATGGACAACATGCGCGAGGCGCTGTCGTCGTTGGGTGTCGACCTCGACTTGATTGCAGCACTCGAGCCCGATGCGGCGCTCGGCAATGGCGGTCTCGGGCGGCTCGCGGCCTGCTTCATGGAAAGCATGGCGACCGTCGACATTCCCGCGCATGGCTACGGCATTCGCTATGCCAATGGCATGTTCCGGCAGGAGATTCACGACGGCTGGCAGGTCGAACTGCCAGAGACCTGGCTTGATCACGGTAACCCGTGGGAATTCGAACGTCGCGAACGCTCCTTCGAGGTTGGTTTCGGCGGTTCGGTGGAATCGATCACCTCCAAGGACGGCCGCCTCGAACGCCATGTCTGGAAGCCGACCGAGCATGTGCTGGCCGTCGCCTATGACACGCCCGTCGTCGGCTGGCGGGCCAATCGCGTCAACACGCTGCGGCTCTGGTCGGGCATGCCGATCGATCCGATCCTGCTCGACAAATTCAATGCCGGCGACCACATCGGCGCGCTCGCCGAAAGCAACAAGGCCGATGCCTTGTCGCGCGTGCTCTATCCCGCCGATTCCCACAAGGCCGGGCAGGAACTGCGGCTCCGGCAGGAGTATTTCTTCTCCACCGCCTCGCTGCAGGACATCGTGCAGCGTCATCTGAGCCAATATGGCGACCTGAAGTCGCTGCCCGACAAGGCTGCGATCCACCTGAACGACACCCATCCGGCCATCGCCGTGCCGGAGTTGATGCGCCTGTTGATGGACGTCCACGGCATGGACTTCGACCAGGCCTGGGATATCACCCAGCGCACCTTCGGCTACACCAACCACACACTGCTGCCCGAGGCGCTGGAAAGCTGGCCGGTGCCGCTGTTCGAGCGGCTTTTGCCGCGCCACATGCAGATTGTCTATGCCATCAACGCTGAAGTGCTTCTGGAGGCGCGTGCTTCCAACCAGTTCTCGGACGAGCAGATTGGCCGCATCTCGCTGATCCAGGAAAATGGCGATCGCCGGGTGCGCATGGGCAATCTGGCCTTTGTCGGCTCGCATTCCATCAACGGCGTTTCGGCTCTTCACACCGACCTGATGAAGGAGACGGTGTTCGCCGACCTGCACAAGCTCTATCCCGATCGCATCAACAACAAGACCAACGGCATCACGCCGCGGCGCTGGCTGATCCAATGCAATCCCGGACTGACGTCGCTCGCCCGCGAGGCGATCGGCGACCGTTTTCTCGATGACATCGACGCCATCAAGGATCTCGACGGTTTCGCCGGCGATGCCGCCTTTCGCGACAAGTTCGCCGCCGTCAAGCGCGCCAACAAGGCGCGATTGGCCAACCTCGTCGCCGACCGGCTCGGCATCAAGGTCGATCCTTCGGCGCTTTTCGACATCCAGATCAAACGCATCCACGAATACAAGCGCCAGCTTCTGAACATTCTCGAGGCGATCGCGCTCTATGACCAGATCCGCTCGCACCCCGAGCGCGACTGGATGCCGCGCGTGAAATTCTTCGGCGGCAAGGCGGCGCCCAGCTACCACAATGCCAAGCTGATCATCAAACTCGCCAACGATGTCGCAAAAGTCATCAACCGCGATCCGGCCGTGCGCGGTCTGCTTAAGGTGGTGTTCCTGCCGAATTACAATGTCAGCCTGGCCGAGATCATGATGCCGGCTGCCGACCTTTCCGAGCAGATCTCGACCGCCGGCATGGAAGCGTCGGGCACCGGCAACATGAAGTTCGCGCTCAACGGCGCGCTGACCATCGGCACGCTCGACGGTGCCAATGTCGAGATCAAGGAATGCGTCGGCGACGACAACATCTTCATCTTCGGCCTGACCACCGCCGAGGTCGCCGAGCGGCGCAACAACGGTTACGACCCTCGCGCCGTCATCGAGGGATCATCTGAGCTGGCGCAAGCGGTCGCTGCCGTCTCGTCGGGCGTCTTCTCGCCGGACGATCCGGAGCGTTACCGCGACCTCGTCAACGGCCTCTACAACAGCGACTGGTTCATGGTCGCCGCCGATTTCGATGCCTATGCCACCGCCCAGCGCGAGGTCGATGCGGTCTGGCGCAACAGTCCCGACTGGTACGCCAGGGCAATCCGCAATGTGGCGCGTGTCGGCTGGTTCTCCTCCGATCGCACGATCCGCCAATATGCGAAAGAAATCTGGAACGTGCCTGCCTGATGTGATTGCATGAGGCCGCAAACAATGTGGTCCCGGTGGTGTGAACTTGAAAGTCGGATCACACCACTAGAAACAAACACTCGGTGCCTGGGGAGGGACACTGCCTGATGAAGAAGCCGCGCGCGACCGCTGCGACAAGCGGGCCGGACGGACTGGCGGCAGCCAGCGATGTTGCGGCGATTGTTGCCGGCACGCATGGCGATCCGTTTGCCGTTCTCGGTGTTCAGGAGGCTGGGAAGGGTTTTGTGGCCCGCTGCTTTGTTCCGAATGCCGAATTCGTCACTGCCTATACGCTGACCGGCATCATCGCGGGTGAATTGTCCAGGCGCGACGATGGCGGCTTTTTCGAAGGCAAGCTCTCGATCAAGAAGCGGCAGCCGCTTCGCTATCACGCGCGCAATGCCGGCGGCGACTGGTGGCTGACCGATCCCTATTCGTTCGGTCCGGTGCTCGGGCCGATGGACGACTACTACATCGCCGAGGGATCGCATCTCAGGCTGTTCGACAAGCTCGGCGCCCATGTCATCGAGCACGAAGGCGCCACGGGCGTGCATTTCGCCGTCTGGGCTCCCAATGCGCGGCGTGTCTCTGTGGTCGGCGATTTCAACGAATGGGACGGCCGCCGGCACTCGATGCGGGATCGCCGCGACACCGGCATCTGGGAGGTGTTCATTCCCGATATCGGTGCCGGCCGGCCCT
>NZ_RZPH01000599.1:0-3778 GCF_004022825.1 Mesorhizobium sp. M7A.F.Ca.CA.004.04.2.1 | reverse complement strand
GGCGTTCGGCCACCCTCCCGCCTGGGTCGTCTATTCGCCGCTCCTGCCGCTCTTCCTGCTGCTGTTCAGCGGCCTGTACATGTTCGTGCTGCCCTATGCCGCCAGGGGCCGCGGCGCGCAGCGTGCCGGCGGATAGGAGTGGGTAGAATGACCAAGACGCAGGGTCAGTCGACCAAAGCGGCACCGGTCCTGCTCTCGGGTGGCAACCCGCAAATCGCCAAGGGCGACGGCGACGCTCCGGTGCAGGCCTACATCGCTGCAATGCCGGGCTGGAAGCGTGGCCTCGGCGAGCGGCTCGACGCGCTCATCGAACACAACGTGCCCGACGTGCGCAAGGCCGTGCGCTGGAACTCGCCCTTCTACGGCGTCGAGGGCCAAGGCTGGTTCGTGAGTTTCCATGTCTTCACCCACTATTTGAAAGTGACCTTCTTCAGCGGCACGTCGTTGCGGCCGATTCCGCCTGGCGGCACGGCCAAGAGCAAGGATGTGCGCTGGATCGACATCCGCGAAGACGATCCGTTCGATGAGGCGAGGATGGTGGAATGGATCAAGCAGGCCGCGGCCCTGCCCGGCTGGATCCCGTAATGACCGACTATGACAGAGGAAAAAGAGCCATGAAGATCAAGCTGACCAGCGTGTATGTGGACAACCAGGAAAACGCACTGCGCTTCTACACCGACGTGCTGGGCTTCACCAAAAAGGCCGATTTCAGCAACGGGCCTTATCGCTGGCTGACCGTGGCCTCGGCTGAAGAGCCTGATGGAACCGAGCTGCAACTCGCGCTCAACGACAACCCGGCCGCCAAGGCCTATCAGGAAGCCATCTTCAAGCAGGGCCAGCCCGCGGTCATGTTCTTCACCGACGACGTCAAGGGCGACTACGAGCGCATCAAGGCGAAGGGCGGTGCGTTTATCCAGCCGCCGACCGAGGCGACCGGTTCGACCATCGCCCAGTTGAACGACAGCTGCGGCAACCTCGTTCAGATCACCCAGCTGGCGCGCTGGTAACGGCGGCGGTTGAAACGGGTCGAGACACAGGAGACACCCAATGACCCCCTCGCAACATATCGACCAAATGATCGCCGGCCTCATCGATTGGCGCGGCGATACGCTCGCCGGCATCCGCAAGACCATCCTTGCAGCCGACCCGGACATCGTCGAGGAGTGGAAGTGGATGGGCAGCCCGGTATGGTGCCTCGATGGCAACATCGTGGTCGGCAACGCCCACAAGGACAAGGTGAAGCTGACCTTTTCCCATGGCGCCAGCCTGCCGGACCCCGACAATCTGTTCAACAATGGTTTTGGCGGCAAGGTGTGGCGGGCAATCGACATGTTCGAGGGCGACAGGCTCAATGAGGGCGCTTTAAAAGAGCTCGTCCGCGCAGCGATCGATTACAATCAGGCCAAAAAGAAGAAGAAAGCGGCTGCCGGGGCGAAGCCACAGACGCAAGTCTAGGCCGCCTGGCCTGCCACCCAGCCCGACGACCATGCCCACTGGAAATTATAGCCACCCAGCCAACCCGTGACATCGACGACTTCGCCGATGAAGAACAGGCCCGGCACGGATTTCGCCTGCATCGTCTTCTGGTCCAGCCCGTTGGTGTCGACCCCACCCAGCGTCACTTCGGCGGTGCGGTAGCCCTCTGAGCCGGCAGGCTTGATGCGCCAGTCATTGACTGCGGCAGCTATGGTTTTCATCTGGGCGTCGGAAAGATCAGCAAGGTTGCCGTCGATCCCGGTGCGCTCGGCGATCGACTGCGCAAGCCGCTTCGGCAGATGATTTGCCAGCACCGTTTGTGCCGCTTGCCGCCCATTGCTTCGCTTGGCCACCCGAATGAGGTCCGCCACGTCAACTGCCGGCAGCATGGCGATGCGGATTTCATCGCCCTCGCGCCAATAGGAAGAGATCTGCAGGATAGATGGCCCGCTGACGCCACGATGCGTGAACAGCATCGCTTCGGAGAACCGCGTCTTGCCGCAGGCGACTTCCGCGTCGACGACGTTGCCGGCCAGGGGCGCCAGCCGTTCGAGCGTGTTTACGTCGAAGGTCAGCGGCACCAGCGCCGGTCGCGTTTCGACAATGGCAAGGCCGAACCGTTCGGCAAGCTCATAGCCGAAACCGGTCGCCCCCATCTTGGGGATCGACTTGCCGCCGCAGGCCACCACCAGCGACTGGCAAGTAACCAAGCCTGTGGAGAGGGTGAGCGCAAACCCCTCCACGGTTTTGCGGACATCCTCAACGCTGGCCGAGAGCGCCAGCTCCACGCCCCTGCCCTGCATTTCCGAGACCAGCATGTCGATGATCTGGCGCGCCGAGCCGTCGCAAAACAGCTGCCCAAGCGTCTTCTCGTGATAGGCAATGCGTTGGCGTTCGACGAGGGCGATGAAATCGCGCTGCGTGTAGCGACTGAGCGCCGAAATGCAGAAATGCGGATTGCCCGACAGAAAATTCTGCGGGCTGGCATGGATGTTGGTGAAATTGCACCGGCCGCCGCCGGAGATGCGGATCTTCTCGCCAGGCGCCGTCGCATGATCGAGGATCAGCACCGAACGGCCGCGCTTGGCCGTCTCCACGGCGCACATCATTCCGGCGGCACCCGCGCCGATGATCACTACATCATAGGATTGCATCAGGCTATTCGTTCCCGCTCGACCAACTCATTTGGGGCGCGCCACTTGCGCTGCCTGATACCACTTTGGCCCGATAGTTTTCTAGCAATCCCGTCCCAGCAGCCTGGTGATCTGGGGGGTGACGATTATGGTGAACAGCCCGGGATCGCTGAAAGCCCTCGCGGACAGCATTGCCCCGTGAACCGATGCCATCAGCATCTGGGCCTCCTCCTCCGGCCGGTTGTTCAAGCGGAACAAGTCCTGTTCCATTCCAGCCCGCAGCACCGACGTAAGCCATCCCGCGAGATTTTGGAAATGGGCACGAACGCGTGACGCCACCTCTTCCGGCAGCATCTGCATCTCGCCGGCGAGCATCGCGCAGACGCAGAACGACGGCGAGGCATCGCGAATGCATGTCCGCCAATAGTTCAGATAGGACTGCAGTTGTTCAGCAGGGCTTGAGAGTTCTCCCCGGAGAGACTCCAAACCCACTTCGGCCTGCCGCCTGTAACGATCCACCAGCACCGAAACCAGCTCGGCCTTCGTCGGAAAATGATGGTGGATACTCGCCTTCCTGATGCCGATGTCAGCCGAGATATCGGCATAGCTGAACCCGTTGTAGCCTCCCGCGACGATGAGAGACTGCGCGACATCGAGAATCTTTTCTGAAGTCGAAGCCATTGATTTCATATCGCCGCCTACCTTCTGGTAGGCGAACTGTCAAGGTTGCATCGTTCCCGATTCTCACAGGGAGGTGTTCCGGACATTGGGTTGACTTAGGGGTTTTGTCTACCTACTAATAGGTAGACAGCAACAAGGAATCTGCCAATGCAAAACCAATCTTTCACCCGGTCCGGATGGCTACGATCCTATTATTTCGCACGCGCCATATTTTCTATCGCCTGGGTTGCTGCCGCCATCCTGTTCAACGGGCAACCCGGTCCCACCGCGTTTCTGCTCGTGATCTACCCGGCATGGGACGCTCTCGCCAATCTGGTTGACGCCAGGGTAAATGGCGGCCTGAAGGCCAACTCGTCCCAGGCTTTGAATGTCGTGGTCAGCACGATAACGGCGCTCGCCGTCATCGTGGCGGTTAACAACAGCATGTATGCCGTTCTGGCCGTGTTTGGGGTTTGGGCGATCCTCTCAGGCCTGCTGCAGCTGAACAC
>NZ_RZPH01000598.1:0-3779 GCF_004022825.1 Mesorhizobium sp. M7A.F.Ca.CA.004.04.2.1 | reverse complement strand
TCGCCGAGCTCTTCCTCGATGCGCATCTCGGCATTGCCGCCGAGCTTGATGTCGGTGCCGCGGCCGGCCATGTTGGTGGCGATGGTGATGGCGCCGGGCTTGCCGGCCTGGGCGACGATCGCCGCCTCGCGCTCGTGATGGCGGGCGTTCAGCACTTCGAAATCGGTAAAACCTTCCTTGCGCAGGCGCTCGGCCAGCTGCTCGGACTTTTCGATGGAAGTGGTGCCGACCAGCGTCGGCTGGCCCTTGGCGCTGGCTTCGCGGATCTCTCTCACGATCGCCTTGTATTTCTCCTCGACCGTCCGGTAGACCTCGTCGTCCTCGTCGATGCGCACGACCGGCAGATTGGTCGGGATCTCGGTGACTTCGAGACCGTAGATGTTGCCGAATTCCTCGGCCTCGGTCAGCGCCGTGCCGGTCATGCCGGAGAGCTTCTTGTAGAGGCGGAAATAATTCTGGAAGGTGACGGAGGCCAGCGTCTGGTTCTCCGGCTGGATCGCCACATGCTCCTTGGCTTCGAGCGCCTGGTGCAGGCCTTCCGAATAGCGGCGGCCCGGCATCATGCGGCCGGTGAACTCGTCGATGATGACGATCTCGCCGTTGCGGACGATGTAGTCCTTGTCCTTCTGGAACAGCCGGTGCGCCTTCAGCGCGTTGTTGACGTGATGGACGATGGCGACGTTCTCGACGTCGTAGAGCGACTCGCCCTTGAGCAGGCCGGCATCGCGCAAAAGGTTCTCGAGCTTCTCGGTGCCTTCCTCGGTGAAGATCGAGGTCTTCTGCTTCTCGTCGATCTCATAATCCTGCGGCTGCAGCTGGATGATGAAGGTGTCGATGGTGTTGTACATTTCCGAACGGTCCTCGAGCGGACCGGAAATGATCAGCGGCGTGCGCGCCTCGTCGACCAGGATGGAATCGACTTCGTCGACGATCGCGTAATTGTGACCGCGCTGCACCATCTGGGCGCGCTCGTATTTCATGTTGTCGCGCAGATAGTCGAAGCCGAGCTCGTTGTTGGTGGCGTAGGTGACATCGGCGGCGTAGGCGGCGCTGCGCTCCTCGTCAGACAGGCCATGGACGATGACGCCGACCGAGAGGCCGAGGAACTTGTAGACGCGGCCCATCCATTCGGAGTCGCGGGTGGCCAGGTAATCGTTGACGGTGACGACGTGGACGCCTTTGCCGGCGAGCGCATTGAGGTAGACCGGCAGCGTCGCGACCAGGGTCTTGCCCTCGCCGGTGCGCATCTCGGCAATACCGCCATTGTGCAGCACCATGCCGCCGATCAGCTGGACATCGAAGGGGCGCATGCCGAGCACGCGGCGCGCTGCCTCGCGGGCGGTGGCGAAGGCCGGCACCAACAGGTCGTCGAGTGTGGCGCCATTGGCTATGTCCTGGCGGAACTTCGCGGTGCGGCCGACCAACTCCTCGTCGGAGAGCGCCCGCATCTCGTTTTCCATGGCGTTGATCGCCTCGACACGGGGCCGGGTCGATTTGACCCGACGGTCGTTGGAGGAACCGAAAACCTTACGGGCGAGACCGCCGAGACTGACCATCCAATGGTCCTTTCGATAGAATTCTCAATCTTGAGATGAGCGCCGGCCGGCCCCATCAATTCCACGTGAACACTGGCGAACACATTAGTGAACACTGGCAAACACAAAAAGCGCCCGGAAAACGGTTCTGGACGCAAAGTCGTTGGACAGATAAGAGGGGGCTCAACTGATGTCAACGCCGCGCTGGCCCTGCTGGCTGCGCCAAATTCCGCCACAATCTGGCCGATCTGGAAGCACCCTCTTAACAATCCCCACCGGAGTCCACCCTATGTCCCTGTTGTTCCGCCGCGCGTCGCTCGCCAGCCTTGGCTTGGCCGTCGGCCTGTCGGCCCTTTCGCTCTCGCCGCTGATGGCGCAGCAAACCGCTCCCGCCCCGGCGGATGCAGCAGCGCCAGCCGCGGCACCGGTCGATCCGAATAAGGTTATCGCCACGGTCAACGGCCAGCCCCTGACCGAAGCCGATCTGGTGCTTGCCGAAGGGGAATTGTCACAGCAGTTCGCGCAATTGCCACCCGAGCAGCGCCGTGCCGCAGCGCTCTCGGCTGCCATCGAGATCCGTGTCATGGCCGCCCAGGCGGTCACGTCAGGGCTCGACAAGGATCCCGACTTCCAGCGCCGCATGGCCTTCCTGCAGCAGCGCGCGCTGCATGGCGAGATGGTCGAGAAGGGCGTCGTCGACAAGGTCACCGACGCCGAGGTCCGCGCCCGCTACGACCAGGAAATCGCCAACACGCCGCCCACCAACGAGCTGCATGCCCGTCACATCCTCGTGAAGACGAAGGAAGAGGCCGAGGCCATCATCAAGCAGCTCGACGGCGGCGCCGACTTCCAGAAGCTCGCCAACGAGCACACCAGCGATCCCTCGGGCAAGACCAGCGGCGGCGATCTCGGCTGGTTCGGACCTGGCCAGATGGTGCCGGAGTTCGACAAGGCGGCCTCCGCGCTCGAGGTCGGCAAATACACCGAGCAGCCGGTGCAGTCGCAGTTCGGCTGGCATGTCATCAAGCTCGAGGACAAGCGCACCAAGCAGCCGCCGGCCTTCGACGACGTCAAGGACCAGGCCAAGCAGGCGGTCATCCGCGACAAATATTTTGCGCTGGTCAAGTCGCTGCGCGCCGGCGCCAAGATCGAGATCCCCGACGCGAACCTGAAGAAGACGGTCGATACGCTGGAAAGCGCCAAGTAAGACTGATAGCTCTTTGAAAAGGGCGCGGCAGCCAGGGGTTGCCGCGCCCTTTTTCATCGCCGTTTTTTAAGGGGCGGGCGCCGCTATGCCTCGCATCACGTAGTTGACCGCCTTGCCGATGGCGGCTTCGTCCTCGTCGAGCCGGTTGGTCAACAGATGTCTCCAGGCGAAGGAGGCGATCAGGTCTGCGACAACAGCTGAATCGACGCCGGCCGGGATTTCGCCCCTTGCCTTGGCGCGTTCGATGATCTGGCCGGTATGGGAGCGTCGGCCCAGCGAGTAGTCGGCAAGGGCCGCGGCAGCGGTCTCGTCCGACTGCGCCTCGGCGATCAGCGACCGGAACACGCTTCCCGACGATGTCTCGCGCCAGTGGGTGAACAGGTTTTTCAGGAAGCCGACGAGATCCTCCTCCAGCCGCCCGGTATCGGGAACCTCGACGCGCTTCTGGCGCTGATAGACCTCAAGCAGCAATGCCGCCTTGCTCGGCCACCAGCGATAGATGGTGGGTTTGCCGGCGCGGGCCCGCCGCGCCACCGCCTCGATCGAGAAACCGGCATAACCGGCTTCGACCAGTACGGCCTCGGCGGCTTCGAGAATGGCATCGGCGCTGTCGGGGTTGCGCCGCGCACCGATCGATCTGCGCGCCGGATCGGCGTCCTCGGCCATCTCTGTCTCCTCGCCAACACTATCGCCGGCAATATAGGCGACCCGACGCTCAAACGAAACGGCGCGTTTTCAAGCTTCGGGAACGGATGGTAGCGGCAGGGGTTAAGTTCATTCTCTGAAAGTCTACCGCCGTGTCGGTTGGCGAAGCTCCAAACGCAAAAACCCGCCGGGCGGCGGGTCACTGGCGCAAATCAGCACCATGGGCAAAAATGTAGCATAGCTGCCCTCACCGAGTCAAGAAAAAATTCCTATCGCCATGAGGCGCCGCCAGCTTGAATTGCCCGGCTGGCCGTGGGATCACGCCTACTGCATCGCCTGCGATGTCTCGGATTCGATACGCCAGCCGCCGCCGGCCTTGACCACCCCAAGCG
>NZ_RZPH01000597.1:0-3781 GCF_004022825.1 Mesorhizobium sp. M7A.F.Ca.CA.004.04.2.1 | reverse complement strand
CCTTCATGGAGCCGATCCTGTTCAAGTCGGCCTGCGCCCGCGGCACGCAGGCCCGCATGAGCACGGAATATGTCAGCCATGTCCAGGATGCGGACGGCGTGACCACGACCTGCCACGATCGGCTGTCGGGCAAGGATTTCACCGTGCGGTCGAAGTTCCTCGTCGGCGCCGACGGCGGCAACTCGCTGGTGGCCGAGCATCTGGGCCTGCCGCTCGAGGGCAAGATGGGCGTTGGCGGCTCGATGAACATCCTGTTCAGGGCTGATCTCTCGAAATATGTCGCCCACCGGCCGAGCGTCCTCTACTGGGTCATGCAGCCCGGCGCCGACGTCGGCGGCATCGGCATGGGTCTCGTGCGCATGGTGCGGCCGTGGGACGAATGGCTGATCGTCTGGGGCTACGACATCAACCAGCCGCCGCCTGAAGTGACGCCGGAACTGGCCACCAGCGTCGCGCGTCAACTGGTCGGAGATCCCGCGCTCGAGATCGAGCTCCTGGGCGCCAACACCTGGACCGTGAACAACTGCTTCGCCACGCACATGCAGAAGGGGCGGGTGTTCATCATGGGCGATGCCGCGCACCGGCATCCGCCCTCGAACGGGCTCGGCTCGAACACATCGATCCAGGACGGGTTCAACCTCGCCTGGAAGCTTGCCAAGGTCGTCAAGGGGCAGGCGGGGGTCGGGCTTCTGGACAGCTTCTCGGCCGAGCGCGCACCGATCGCGCGCCAGATCGTGACACGGGCGAACCAGTCCATCGCCGAATTCGGACCGATCTTCGAGGCGCTCGGCATGGACGGCGGCGTGGATCACGACAAGATCCACAGGAACATGGAGGCTCGCGCCGATGCGACGCCCGTCGCCGAAGCGCAGCGCGAGGCGCTCCGCAAGGCCATCGCCTTCAAGAAGTACGAGTTCGACGCCCATGGCGTCGAGATGAACCAGCGCTATGCCTCCGGCGCGGTGGTGACCGACGGCCAGCGCGAGCCGCCTTTCGAGAAGGATCGCGAGCTGCATTATGCGCCGACAACGTGGCCCGGTGCGCGCTTGCCGCATGTCTGGGTCTTCGAGCGCTCCGGCAGGAAAGTCTCGACGCTCGATCTTTGCGGGCATGGCGAGTTCACGCTGTTGACCGGCATTGGCGGCGAGGCGTGGGTCGCAGCGGCGGAGACGGTGGGCGCGGAACTCGGTCTGCCGATCCGCAGCCATGTGATCGGCCCGCGTCGCGCGATCGAGGATCATACCGGCGACTGGGCCGGCGCGCGGGAGATCCGCGACAACGGCTGCCTGATCGTTCGTCCCGACCATCATGTTGCCTGGCGTTCCGAAACGCTGGCGGCCGATCCGGCGGCCGAACTGCGCCGGGTCTTCAAATCCGTTCTGGCGCGCTGAGGAGGATCGCATGATCGACGAACACGAATCCGGCTATTTCACCGAAGCGAACTCGGCCGAGGTCGTGGTGGCGCGGAACAGGAACGCCAAGGACGAGCGACTCAAAGAGGTGATGGAGGTCATCACCCGCAAGCTGCACGAGGCGGTGAAGGAGATCGAGCCGACACAGGAGGAATGGTTCGGCGCGATCATGTTCCTGACGCGGACAGGCCAGATCTGCAACGAGTGGCGGCAGGAATACATCCTGCTGTCGGATGTTCTCGGTGTCTCGATGCTGGTCGATGCGATCAACAACCGCAAGCCGTCGGGCGCCTCGGAATCGACGGTGCTGGGACCCTTCCACGTCGCCGATGCGCCCGAACTGCCGATGGGCTCGAACATCTGCCTCGACCAGAAGGGCGAGCCCATGTTCGTGCATGGCCGCATCCTCGATACCGAGGGCAAGCCGATCGCAGGCGCCAAGATCGACGTCTGGCAGGCCAATGACGAGGGCTTCTACGACGTGCAGCAGAAGGGCATCCAACCCGACTTCAACCTGCGCGGCGTCTTCCGCACCGGCGCGGACGGGCGCTACTGGTTCCGCGGCGTGAAGCCCAAATACTACCCGATCCCGGATGATGGCCCGGTCGGCAAGCTGCTGGGCGCCCTGGGGCGTCACCCCAATCGTCCGGCGCATCTCCACTACATCGTCGAGGCCGAGGGCTTCGAAGCGCTGACCACGCACATCTTCGACCCGGACGACCCGTACATCGATTCAGATGCCGTCTTCGGCGTGAAGAAGAGCCTGCTCGCCGAATTCCGCAAGATCGAGGACGCCGAAGCTGCCGCCAGGGTCGAGGTTGCGGCCCCGTTCTACGACGTGGAGTTCGATTTCGTGCTGTCGCACAAGGGAGGAAACTGATGGCCGCACTTGAAAAGATGTTCGATGTCAGAGGCAAGTCGGTGATCGTCACCGGGGGCGCCAGCGGCATCGGGCAGGCCTATGCCGAGATCATGGCCGAGCACGGGGCGAAGGTCTGTATCTTCGACCTGAACCCTGCCGGGCTTGACACGACCGTGGCCGCGATCAGGGCGGTGGGTGGCGATGTCTGGGGCCAGGTTGTCAATGTCGGCGACCGCGCGGCCATGGCCGCAGCCTTCGACAAGGTCGCCGGGAAGGCGGGCTCGATCGATGTCGTGTTCGCCAATGCCGGGATCGATGCCGGGCCGGGCTTCAACACCCCGACGGGCGAAAGGAACCCCGAGGGCGCCATCGAGAACCTGCCCGACGAGCACTGGGACAAGGTGATGGAGATCAACCTGACCTCGGTCTACACCACGATCAAGCATGCCGTCCGGCACATGAAGCCGAATGGCGGCGGCCAGATCATCGTCACGTCGTCCATTGCATCGCTGATCAACGAGAGCATCGTGGGCACGCCCTACATGCCCGCCAAGGCCGCGGTGAACCATCTCGTTCGCCACATGGCGATGGAGCTTGGCGCCTACAACATCCGCATCAATGCCATCCTGCCCGGACCGTTCATCACCAACATCGCCGGCGGCCGGCTGCGCAATCCGGCGGACCGCAAGGCCTTCGAGGCCCAGTCGCTGCTCGGTCGGATCGGCGACCCGGAAGAGATCAAGGGCCTGGCGCTTTATCTGGCGTCGCCGGCCGCGTCTTACGTCACGGGCTCGCTGATCGTAATCGATGGCGGCTCACTGCTGAGGATGACCTGAAGCCGCTTTGAACTGAGACCGGTCCCGTGGGCCGGAGAAACTTAACCCAGGGAGGAACCGACGATGAGCTACTACAACAGACTGGTGAAATCGGGCTTGCGGCCCAGCCGCCGAAGCGTCCTGAAGGGGATTGGAGCCGGCCTTGCCGCCAGCACGCTTGGCATGCCGGCCTATGTGCGCGCCGCGACGGCGGGAAAGATCAAGCTCGGCTATCTCAGCCCGACGACCGGACCGCTCGCCCTGTTTGGTGAAACGGATGGCTACACCTTGCAGAAGATCCGCGCCCTGCTCGGCGGCCAACTGCAATGCGCCGACGGCAATACCTACGAAATCGAGATTCTTGACCGCGACAGCCAGTCCAATCCGAACAAGGCATCGGAAATCGCCGGCAATCTGATCCTGAACGACGAGGTGCATCTGCTCGTGCCGGCCTCGACCACCGACACGATCCTGCCCGCGGCCGAGCAGGCCGAGCTTTATGAAACGCCCTGCATTTCCTCGGGCGCTCCCTGGCAAGCGGTGATCATGCCGCGCGGCGGCGGCAAGCAGACCTTCGACTGGACCTATCATTTCTTCTGGGGCCTCGACGAGGCGTTGAACACCTTCGTCGGGCTCTGGAACCATCTGGAGACCAACAAGAAGGTCGGGATGCTGTTCCCCCAGAACATCGA
>NZ_RZPH01000596.1:0-3784 GCF_004022825.1 Mesorhizobium sp. M7A.F.Ca.CA.004.04.2.1 | reverse complement strand
GAAGAACGGCGATGAGGTCGAGATCATCCGCTCCAAGGCGCAGGTGCCGCCGGCGGCATGGGAATCGGTCGTCGTCACCGGCAAGGCGCGCTCGGCCATCCGCCGTGCCACCAAGAACGCCATCCGCAAGCAATATTCGGGTCTCGGCATCCGCATCCTGGAACGCGCCTTCGAGCGTGCCGGCAAGACCTTCACCAAGGAGAGCCTGAAGCAGGTGCTGCACAGGCTGGCGCGCAAGGACATCGAGGATGTGCTGGCCTCCGTCGGGCGCGGCGAGCTCGCCTCCACCGACGTCATGAAGGCGGTATTCCCCGACTACAAGGATGAGCGCGTCACTACGGCCGTCCCCAAGCCGCGCGAGGAGGGCTGGTCGAAGATCCGCAATGCCGCCGGCATGTTGTTCCAGATTCCGGGTCGTGCCGCGCGCAAGGACAAGGACCAGCCACGCGATGGCGCCGTGCCGATTCGCGGCGTGCGCGGCGATCTGCCGGTGCGTTTCGCGCCGGAAGGGGCAGTGCCTGGCGATCGCATCGTCGGCATCGTCCAGCCGGGCACCGGCATCACCATCTATCCGATCCAGTCGCCGGCGCTGCAGGCGTTCGATGACCAGCCCGAGCGCTGGATCGACGTGCGCTGGGACATCGATGAGCGCACCAAGGAACGCTTTCCGGCGCGTGTCTCGGTCACCGCCATCAACGCGCCGGGGTCACTCGCCGATATAGCGCAGGTGGTTGCCTCGAACGACGCCAATATCCATACGCTGTCGATGGTGCGCACTGCGCCCGACTTCACCGAAATGCTGATCGATCTCGAAGTCTGGGATCTCAAGCACCTCAACCGGCTGCTGTCGCAGCTCAAGGACAATTCGAGCGTCAGCGACGCAAGACGCGTAAATGGCTAGATCATGCTCCGGTTTCGGACAAAGTCATGGTCAATCAAAAAGAGGCAGAAATGAACACCGATGAAGTGCTGGGCATTTTCCGCGAGGCGGGTGCTGTTCTGGAAGGGCATTTCATTTTGACCTCGGGCCTGCGCAGTCCGGTCTTCCTGCAGAAGGCGCGCGTGTTCATGCATGCCGACAAGACCGAGCTACTGTGCAAGGCGCTGGCGGAGAAAATCCGCGCAGGCGTGCCCGGCAAGATCGACTATGTCGTCGGCCCGGCGATCGGCGGGCTGATCCCAGCCTACGAGACCTCGCGCCATCTCCGCGTGCCGGCGATCTGGGTCGAGCGGGAAGGCGGCGAGTTCCGCTTGCGCCGCTTCGAGATCGCCAGGGGTTCGCGTGTCGTCATCGTCGAGGACATCGTCACCACTGGCCTGTCGATCCGAGAGACCATCGAGTGCCTGCGCGATCTTGGCGCCGAGGTAGTGGCCGCGGCCTGCATCATCGACCGTTCGGCTGGCAAGACCGATGTCGGTGTGCCGCTCATCGCGCTGGCCGAGTATGAGGTCCCGGCCTATCCGGCCGACCGGCTGCCGCCGGAGCTTGCCGCCATCCCGGCGATCAAGCCCGGCAGCCGCAACATCTGACGGGGCATTTTTTTCGCCCAACAGTGTGCGGCGGTTTTGGGGAAAGCGACATGCGTGAAGACAAATTGGAAATGATCACCGGCATCGATCATTTCGTGCTGACGGTCGCTTCGCTGGAAGTGACCTGTGAGTTTTACCAGCGCGTGCTGGGTTTTGAGCGCATCGACGCGGCGGATCGGCCGACGGCGCTGGCTTTCGGTATCCATAAGATCAATGTGCATGAGGTCGGCCGCACTTTCGAGCCGAAGGCGAAGTCGCCGGCTCCGGGCTCGAGCGATTTCTGCCTGGTCACGGACGGGCCACTGGATGAGGTCCGTGCCCGGCTCGCGGCCAATGGTGTGGCGGTGGAACTCGGTCCGGTTGAACGTGTCGGGGCCCGCGGTCCGATGATGTCGGTCTATTTCCGCGACCCGGACGGCAATCTGGTCGAGGTCAGCGAATACCTGCCGTAGCGCTGGTGCTCTTCGAAAAAGCGACTGCCAGTTTTCCTTAAATTCGCCGCGATTGTCCAATGTTCGAAGCATGAACCACCCCGAGGGGCGGCGACGAGTGCGCATCGGACAGACGGTGCTTGGTTGTTCTTCTGTCAGCGCGTCGTTATATCATGCTTGCGATTGCCATTGGGTGATCGTCAAGCGCAAGATGTGGCTACCACGCCCGGCTAAGGTGCCGTTGCGGGAGCCGTGGAACGGGAACAGAGTGCTTTTTCGACGCCGCAAGCCTGATGGCCTTTATGAGCGGGTGCGTACCTACCTTTGGCCGCGCCGCTCATTTTCGCGCTCGCTTCAGTATTTTTCCAAGCGCATCCTGCGGCTGAAGGCCACACCGCATGCGGTGGCGGCCGGCGTTGCAGCGGGGGTCTTCGCTTCATTCTTTCCCGTCGGTTTCCATTTCATCATCGCTGCCCTCCTGTGCTGGGTGATCGCCGGCAATCTGGTGGCGGCCGCTCTCGGCGCGGTTTTTTTCGGCAACCCCCTGACCTTCCCGTTGCTATGGGGGGCGTCGTGGGAAACGGGCAAGCTCATCCTGCATGACCGCTTGCCGACGCATGGGCCGCCGGCACATCTGGGCGAGATGTTGCACAACCTCTCCTTCGCGCAATTGTGGAAACCGGTCCTTGAACCGATGCTGATAGGCGCGGTTCCGCTCGGGCTCGCCTTCGGGCTGCTGTTTTACGCCATCACGCGCTGGGGCATGAACGCTTTCCGCGAACAGCGGTGCAAACGTCTGGCCCAGCGCGCAAGCCGGCATGCGCAATCGCCCCATCCCGGCGCAAGCATCGGTTCCACCGCGCGATGATCATCGGCATCGGCAGCGACCTGATCGACATCAGACGCATCGAGAAATCGCTGGAGCGTCACGGCCAGCGCTTCATCCAGAGAATCTACACCGAGGTCGAACAGGCGCGTTCGGACAATCGAGGCGCCCGCGCGGCCTCTTATGCCAAACGCTTCGCCGCCAAGGAGGCCTGCGCCAAGGCGCTGGGCACCGGTATGGCGCAGGGGGTGTTCTGGCGCGACATGGGTGTCGTCAACCTGCCCAGTGGCGCGCCGACCATGGCTCTGACGGGAGGAGCGCAGGCCAGGCTGGACAAGATCCTGCCAAACGGCCATCGGGCGGCAATCCACCTCACCATCACGGATGATTTCCCGCTCGCTCAAGCCTTTGTGATCATCGAGGCGCTGCCCGTCGAAGAAGCGCCACATTGATTGCCTCTGACGACCGGCATTGACGTTGCCCAGCGCGCGCCGAGACTCTATACCATCCAACGCACAATCGAGGACGACATGAGCGTGGCTGAAAAATCCGAGAAGAAATCCGGCGGGCTTGGCGAGACCGTCAGCGTCATCGTCCAGGCGCTTTTGCTCGCCCTGGTCATCCGCACGCTGCTGTTCCAGCCTTTTTCGATCCCGTCGGGATCAATGCGGCCGACGCTTCTTGAAGGCGACTATCTGTTCGTCACCAAATGGTCCTATGGCTATTCGCGGTACTCGCTGCCTTTCGGCCCCGACATCTTTTCGGGCCGTATCTGGGGCGCCGAGCCGAAGCGCGGCGACGTGGCGGTGTTCAAGTTCCCGCCTGATCCGTCCGTCGACTACATCAAGCGCGTTGTCGGCCTGCCGGGTGACAAGATCCAGGTCAAGGACGGCCAGCTGTTCATCAACGGCGTCGGCGTGCCGCGCGTGAAAACAGGCCAGATCGACAATCCCGACATCACCGAGGAATCGCGCCCGATCGATGTCTATCGTGAGAC
>NZ_RZPH01000595.1:0-3786 GCF_004022825.1 Mesorhizobium sp. M7A.F.Ca.CA.004.04.2.1 | reverse complement strand
GGCCAGGACCTCGCCGCCGACCACGACATTGAGCAGCAGGCGGCCATTGCTCAAGCGATCGAGGGCGGCGGTCTGGCGCGCGGCGAAAGTCGGCAGCGTGACACCCGGCCGCAGCGCAACGAGAAACTTCAGCTTTTCGGTCAGCGTCGCGAGACCTGTCGCGGTGATCCAGGAATCCTCGCAGTTCTGACCCGTGGGCAGCAGCACGCCGGGAAAGCCGAGCCGGTCGACCGCTTGCGCGATCTCCTTGAAGTAGCCGAATTCGGGCGGTCGCTGCTGCTCCTCGGAACCGAGATAAGAACCGTCGCCATGCGTCGGGATGAACCAGAAGAAATCGAGCGGTGCGGTGCTGGCAGGCGCGGTCATGTCTGGCACAGTCACGGGCGGATCTCCTGTAGATATGGGTGCAAACGCAAATGGCGCCGGGCGTACTCACCCGGCGCCGTCAGGGGACAAGTTAGTTGCCGGGTGCCGTCCACACCGCGTCGGAGATGCGGACCGCTTTCGGGATCAGCCCGAGCTTGTAAAAGCGGTCGGCGGTGGCCTGCTGGCCGGCGATGATCTCGTCGGTGATCGGAAAGATGCCGAACTTGGTGCGGTTGGCGGCGATGATCTGCGCGTCGAGCGGCACGCCGGTGACCTCATGCAGCGCCGCGGCCACCTTGTCTCGGTTCTGGTCGGCCCATTTCGCCGCCTCGCCAAGCGCCGATATCGTCGTTGTGATGGTTTCGGGATGCGCCTTGGCGAAATCCTTGTTGGCGAGGAAGTAGGTGTTAACCTTGAGCACCTCGCTGGAGCGGGCCAGCACACGCGGCTGGTAGCGGGTTTCGGCGATGGCGAAGAACGGATCCCAAACGCTCCAGGCATCGATCTGGTCGCTGGCGAAGGCTGCGGCTGCATCCGCCGGGCTGAGATAGACCGGCGTGATCTGGTCGAAGGCAAGGCCAGCCTTTTCCAGCGCCGCGACGAGCAGATTATGCGCGCTGGTGCCCTTGCCGACGCCGACGCGCTTGCCCTTGAGATCGGCGATCGACTGGATCGGCGACGCCGGCTTGACGAAGATCGCCTCGCCCTCGCCATTCGACGGCAGCGCGGCGGCATAGACGATGTTGGCCCCCGCCGACTGGCCGAAGATCGGCGGTGCGTCGCCGGTCCAGCCGACATCGATGGCGCCGACATTGAGCGCCTCGACCAGCGGCGGCCCGGCGGTGAACTCGACCCATTTGACCGTCACGCCCTTGTCTTCAAGGGCCTTTTCGATCACCTGCTGCTGTCTGGCGATCACCGGCAGGCCGGTCTTCTGATAGCCGATGCTGAGCTGCTTCAGCTCCTGCGCTGTGGCGCCGGATGACACGGCAACCGTCGCCGCCAGCAGGCCGATGCCGAAAACACGTCTCGTTAGATTGAACATTGATCCTCTCCTTCGATGCGGATCGGCGCCGGGAAAATGGCCTCGCCGGTTGGAAGATGGATCAGGCTAGGTAGTTCTATAAATTTAGTAGAGGAATGATTTTGCGAGTTGAGGCATCGATGTGGAATTGTCTTCTACGGCAGCCCAGAATTCGTCATCCTAGGGCGGAGCAAGGAGCGAAGCGACGCGGCGCAGACCCTAGGATCCATGCCGTGACATTGGCTTTAGGATGCAACGGATCAGAATGGCGCTTGCACGCCCAATAACGCGGGCTACCCTGAAACCATGACCGGCTACGTCTACATGACCGCGAGCCAGAAGCGCGGCACGATGCCATCCAGCGCGAGAAGTCACTGAAGCGCTGGCCACGTCAATGGAAGATCGAGTTGATCGAAAAAGCCAATCCAGAGTGGTTCGAGCTCTTTCGTGGAACCGGCTGGTAGGCGCTCGGTTTCTTTCACCGCCGGAGCATGGCATCACCGTCGCGGCATGGATCCTAGGGTCTGCGCTGCGTCGCTTCGCTCCTTGCTCCGCCCTAGGATGACGAAGACGCGGGGACGGCGCAAAGTCGCACCGCCCCCTTCACTGCGACCAATACTGCCAGGCCCAGTAAAAACTCTCGTCGCGTGGCGGCAGGCGGTCGCGCTCGGCGTCCCAGCGGACCGGCGTTGGCGATTTCGGTTGCTGTTCTGGCGGCTGGCTTTCCCTGGTCCAGGCGAGAAGCCAGTTACCGGCTTGGGCGAACAGCACGGCGGTGGAATGGGTCATCGTCATTCTCCTGCTCCTCTGGGCTCCGATCATTCGCGTCCCGCCCACGGGACGAGCACGCGCTCGATCCTGCGGATGGTGAATTCGAGCACGAAGGCGATGGCCGCGATTACCAGTATGCCCATCACCACCACGTCGGTGACGAGGAACTGGGCGGCCGACTGGATCATGAAGCCAAGCCCGCGTGTCGCCGCCACCAGTTCGGCGGCGACCAGCGTCGACCAGCCGGCGCCGAGCGCGATGCGCAGGCCGGTCAGGATCGACGGCAGCGCGCTGGGCAGGATGACGTGGCGGACCACTTGGCGCTGGGTAGCACCCAGCGAGCGCGCCGCGTTGATGCGCTCCTGCGAGACGCCGCGAACGCCGGACGCGGTCGACAGCGCCACCGGCGCCAGCATGGAAATAGTGATCACCAGGATCTTCGACGGTTCGCCGATGCCGAACCAGATGATGACCAGCGGCAAGTAGGCAAGCGGCGGGATAGGCCGCAGGAATTCCAGCAGCGGATCGAAGATGCCGCGCCCGATCGCGCTGATGCCGATGGCGAGACCAACCGGCACGCCAATGGCAAGGGCGGCGACCAGCGCGGCGAATACTCGCCACAGGCTGGCGACGGCATGCTGCAGCAGCGTAGCATCGACGAAGCCGTCACGGGCGACGGTGATGAACTTGTTCCACACGGCGGCAGGTGATGGCAGGAACACTGGCGACACCAGTTGCAGGCGGGCCGACAGCGCCCACAGCGCCAGCACCACCAGGATGGTCACAGCGCTGACCGCGCGGGCCGAAACGCCTTTGCGCTTGGGGCTGGGTCGCGACCATGGCACCGACAGGCCGTCGGCCTCGTCGATCTTGTGTCCCGGCCGCTCGGTGTAGGAGGTAACGGTCATGCCGCCTCTCCTTCGAAGATCGCGTCGGTCAATTCGCCACGCGCCACCGCAAAAGCCGGATCGGCCTTGATGGTGCGGATGGCTTCGCCCGATGCGTAGCGCCTGGAGAAGCCGGGTTCAAAAGTCCGCACCACGCGGCCTGGGCCGGGCGCTAGCACGACGATGCGGGTGGCCAGCACCAGCGCCTCCTCGATGCCATGCGTCACCATCAGCACGCCGACCTCGCTTGCCGTCCACAGATCGAGCAGCGTCGTCTGCATGCGTTCGCGCGTCAGCGCATCGAGCGCGCCGAGCGGTTCGTCGAGCAGCAGGAATTCGGGTTCGGCGGCGAGCGCCCGGGCCAGGCCGACGCGCTGGCGCATGCCGCCGGAAAGCTCCCAGATGCGCTTGTCGCCGGCGTCGGTGAGCTTCACCAGCGCCAGCAGCTCATCGGCGCGCTGCGCCCGCTCGGCTGGCCTGACACCGCGCAGCCTGAGCGCGAAGGCAACGTTTTCGCGCGCCGTCAGCCATGGGAACAGCGCGTCGTTCTGGAACACCACCGCCCGGTCCGAGCCCGGCGCGGTGATCGGCTTGCCGTTGATGGAGGCGCGCCCGCGTGCCGGCGCGACAAGGCCGGCGGCGACGTTGAGCAGCGAGGTCTTGCCGCAGCCGGACCGGCCGACCAGCACGACGAAATCGCCCTTGGCGACATCGATCGACACCCGTTCGACGGAAGGC
>NZ_RZPH01000594.1:0-3790 GCF_004022825.1 Mesorhizobium sp. M7A.F.Ca.CA.004.04.2.1 | reverse complement strand
GGCAAAACCAAAATGGTCATCCGCATGGCGCTGGCGCGAAAACTCCTCGTCATTCTCAATGCAAAAGCACGCGATGCGCGCATGGAGTTCGCCAATGCAACTTGACACCACAGATAGTCGCTCATTGTCCTGCCGGACATTTCTCCCCGTATAGTGACGGGGAGAAAGACGCAGTCATCGGCGCTTTCGCCAATTTTCAAATAGGTGCCGAGGGCGCGGCTGCCCTCTTCTCCGTCACTATACGGGGAGAAGGTGCCGGCAGGCGGATGAGGGGCAGCGCCCGCCTTCGTCCTAAAGAGTACCACCCCTGTTCCACCCCCGACCCCGGTCGCCGAACATCACATAACCAGCATCCGTCACCGCCAGCGTGTCCTCCAGCTTGATGAAGCCGCGCGTCGGGTGGAGCATGGTCGTCTCCACCGATAGCACCATGTTCTTCTCCAGCGGCTTTGCCGCATAGGTGCCTTCATAGGTCACCGGGTGGTTGGTCATCAGGAACGGCGCCTCGTGCGTGATCAGGCCCATGCCATGGGCGAAGAAATCCGTGTAGGCCGCGACCTTCGAAGCCTTCAGCACGCCCTCGGCATGGGAAATCATGTCGCCGCCCAGCGTGCCCGCTTTGACTTTTGAGAAGGCCGCCTGCTGCACCGTCTCGACCTCGGCCAGCAGATCTTCCAGTTCGGCATCCGGTTCCCCGAGAATGCCCATCCGGCAGAGGTCGCCGATATAGCCGTGAAAGTTGCCGCCGGAATCGATTGACAGCACCTCGCCTTTTTTCCACGCCTGCGGCGAGGCGGCGCGGTTGTGGCTGGAGCCCAGCGTCAGCAGGCAATATTCGAAATGGATGCCGCGATTGGTTTCCTCGCGCCGCAGCTGTTCGATGATCTCGCCCTTGGTCGTGCCTTCGCGCGCCCAGGCTATGGTCGCCAGCATGGAATCGGTGATCAGTTCAGAGGCCGTGCGCAGCTTCTCCAGTTCGGCATCGGTCTTGATGGCGCGCATGCGCTCCAGCATGTCGGTCGCATCGATCAGCCTGGCGTCCGGCAACGCCTTGCGGATCAGCGTATAGGCGTCCGACGGCAGGAAGCCGGGCTCGATGCCGATGCGCGCGCCCGCCTTGCCGATCTTCTGCAGATGCTCGACCGCAAGGTTGGCGGCGTCGAGCGTGCCCCAGCAGGCGGCGTGCAGCGTCGGCGTCCAGAACGGGTTGTTCTGATGCTCGCCGCCCTCCATGCGGTTGCCGATATAGGCGGCATGGTCCGGCCCGCCTTTCTCGTACACGACAATCGGCAGGTAACGGCTGTGGCCGATCGCATCCATGGCGGCGAAGAAGATGAACTTGTAGCCGCCCAGCAGATATTGCGTGTTGTGCTTGGAGGTGGCGAGCAGCACATCGATGCCGGCCTCCTCCATCAGCCGGTCGACCCTTGCCTGGTCGAACGGGATATTGCCGACCGCATTCTTGCCCGGAGCAATGTTCATCTCTCTCTCCCTGAATAGCCGGATCGCCGCTGTTCCGCTCCCGATCCCTTGGCAGCGGTCAAATCTGCACCACTTTGCCCGTTCTGGTCCAGCCAGAAACAGATGAAATGTCGCCTCTCTATGACTCCGCGCTGTCATTCGTCGCATATTCAACCAATCTGGTCCTACCAGAATGATCAAATTGAGCCACGCCCTCCAAACTGGTCCAGCGGACGAAAATTTCAAAGCCAAGCGAGGATGCGCCAATTCCGTCTCTGGCGAAACCCTCGGCAAGGCTCATAATCGCCGCCGCAAGGATGCCGGTGGGCTTGCCGGCGTCCGAGGGGTTGGCGCACCCGACCGGGTCGCGGAGAGGACGGAGTTCGATCATGTCAGGTTTCACGATTTCCAGACGCACGATGCTTGCCGGCTCGGCAATGCTGCTGGCCTCCACCGCAATGCCGGCACCGGGCTGGGCGCAGACGCCAAAGAAGGGCGGGCGACTGGTGCTTGCCGCCGATTCCGAACCGCGCAACCTCAACCCGGCGATCGTCGCCTCCAACGGCGTGTTCTTCATCTCCAGCAAGATCGTCGAAACGCTGGCCGAAGCCTCCTTCGACGGCAAAGACGGTCTCGCGCCACGGCTGGCGCTGAGCTGGGAAGGTGCCGCCGACGGGCTCTCGGCGACGTTCAAACTGCGCGACGGCGTCAAATGGCATGACGGCAAGCCGTTCACCTCGGCCGACGTCGCCTTCTCGGCGCTGCAGATCTGGAAGCCGCTGCAGAATCTCGGCCGCACCGTATTCAAGGATCTGGCCAGCGTCGACACCCCCGACGATCTCACCGCCGTGTTCAAATTCGCCAAGCCGACGCCGTTCCAGCTGATCCGCAACGCGCTGCCGGCGCTGAGCAGTGTGGTGCCGAAGCACATCTATGAGGTCGGCAAGATCGAGGACAACCCGGCCAACAACGCGCCCATCGGCACCGGACCGTTCAAATTCGGCGAGTACAAGGCCGGCCAATATTACCGGCTGACCAAAAACGCCGACTACTGGGGCAAGGACGAGCCCTATCTCGACGAGATCATCTATCAAGTGCTGCCGGATCGCACGTCAGCGGCGAGCGCGCTGGAGGCCGAGGAGATCCAGCTCGCAGCCTTTTCCGCCGTGCCGCTGGCCGACCTCGACCGCATCTCCAAGGTGCCGGGCCTGAAGGTGATCTCCAAGGGTTACGAAGGGCTGACCTATCAGCTCGTCGTCGAGATCAACCATCGCCGCAAGGAACTGGCCGACCTGAAAGTGCGGCAGGCGATCGCGCATGCCATCGACAAGGATTTCGTCGTCAAGACGGTGTTCCTCGGCTATGCCGCGACAGCCACCGGTCCGGTGCCGAAGAACGATCCGCAATTCTACACCGCCGACGTGCCGACCTATGCCTTCGACGTCGCCAAGGCCAACGCGCTGCTCGACGAGGCTGGCTACAAGAAAGGCGCCGACGGCAACCGCTTTTCGCTCAAGCTGCTGCCTGCGCCCTATTTCAACGAGACCAAGCAGTTCGGCGACTATCTGCGCCAGGCGCTCGCCGCCATCGGCATCGATGCTCAGCTGGTCAACAACGACTCGGCCGCGCACATCAAGGCGGTCTACACCGACCACGCCTTCGACCTCGCTGTCGGCCCGCCGGTGTTCCGCGGCGACCCGGCGATCTCGACCACCATCCTGGTGCAGAGCGGCATTCCGGACGGCGTGCCGTTCTCCAACCAGGGCGGCTACAAGAACGACGCGCTCGATGCGCTCATCGCCAAGGCATCGGAGACGCTCGATACATCAGCCCGCACCGACCTCTACAAGGAATTCCAGAAGGAGGTGGCCACCGACCTGCCGCTGATCAACGTCGCCGAATGGAGTTTTATCAGCGTCGCGCGCGACACCGTCGGCAACATCGCCAACAACCCGCGCTGGGCGGTGTCGAACTGGGCGGACACGTATTTGGAATCGTGACAGAATTGCGCGGATGAGAGTTCGCGAAATCAGCGTAGGCGTTGAGCCCTACGAGGCCCCCCTCTGTCCTGCCGGACATCTCCCCCTCAAGGGGGGAGATTGGCTGGCCGCACCGTCGGCTGATTTTCCTGCAGCGTCGAACATTGGCGAAACCATAAATGACTTCCGATCTCCCCCCTTGAGGGGGAGATGTCCGGCAGGACAGAGGGGGGCGCTCAGGCGCGACATCTCTCTTGGGCGACTCAGTGCCAAGCCTCCCACGCCCCCATGACCCGCGCCCTCACGCTCATCCGCCGTCGCCTTGTCGGCAGCGTCTTCGTGCTGCTGAT
>NZ_RZPH01000593.1:0-3791 GCF_004022825.1 Mesorhizobium sp. M7A.F.Ca.CA.004.04.2.1 | reverse complement strand
TTTGCACCGCACAAAAAGCAGGCCGCAAAGGCCTTTTGACGGGATCGGTGTAATGAGCAAGATCGAGACGATCGGCATCATCGGCGCGGGCCAGATGGGCGGCGGCATCGCCCATGTCTCCGCGCTTTCGGGCTACAAGGTGCTGATCTACGATATTTCGCCCGACCGCATCGAGAAAGGCATCGCCACAATCAGCGGCAACATGGCCCGCCAGGTGGGGTCCGGCAAGCTCGACGAGAAGGTGCGCAACGACGCGATGGGCCGCATTTCGGCCGCGCCCGCGATGGCCGATCTTGCCGGCGCGGATCTGGTGATCGAGGCGGCGACAGAGGACGAGACGGTCAAGCGCAAGATCTACGCCCAGCTTTGTCCGCAGCTCAATCCCGAAGCCATCCTGGCGACCAACACCTCGTCGATCTCGATCACGCGGCTTGCCGCGCAGACCGACCGGCCTGAGCGGTTCATCGGCATACATTTCATGAACCCGGTGCCGCTGATGAAGCTGGTCGAGCTGGTGCGCGGCATCGCCACCGAGGACCAGACCTTCGAGGCTGCCAAGACCTATGTGAAGCAGCTCGACAAGACGATCACGGTCTCGGAGGATTTTCCGGCCTTCATCGTCAACCGCATCCTGTTGCCGATGATCAACGAGGCGATCTACACGCTCTATGAGGGTGTCGGCTCGGTCGACGCCATCGACACCGCCATGCGGCTCGGCGCCAACCATCCGATGGGGCCGCTGCAGTTGGCCGATTTCATCGGGCTCGATACCTGCCTGTCGATCATGCAGGTGCTGCATGACGGCCTGTCGGACTCGAAGTATCGCCCTTGCCCGCTGCTGGTGAAATATGTCGAGGCCGGCTGGCTCGGCCGCAAGACCGGGCGCGGCTTCTACGACTATCGTGGCGAGCATCCCGTTCCGACGCGCTGAGCGCATCGTCGACGCAAATCAGGGACAAGCCTTCGGATCGGCGGTTGACAGGCTCGATCAGGAGGCCGCCGCCAGCGGCTCTGTCCGGCCCTCCACGATCCGTGCGTCGGACGCCACGGAGACACAGCCGCGGCCGGCCGCCTTGGCCGCATAGCAGGCCGCATCGGCTCTCGCGATGATCTCGTCGACCTCGCCGCAATTGGCATTGATCGCAGCCAGTCCGATGCTGGCGCCGATCACGTGAAGACGGCCGTCCCAGGTGAAGTCCAGCCCGCCGATCGCATCGATGATGGAGCGTGCCGCGATCTTGGCGCCGGCTGCCGAACCCGATTTCAGAATGACCGCGAATTCGTCGCCGCCGAGGCGAGCGACGATATCGTCTGGACCAAGCACGCCGCGAATCGCCTCGGCAACCCGCTTCAGCAGCGCGTCTCCCGCCGCGTGTCCGCCGGTGTCGTTGACCAGTTTGAAGTGGTCGAGATCGATGAACATGAACTGATGTCCGGCGCCTCCGACCGACTTCGTCGTGTCGGCGGTGCCATCCTTGCGCGCCTGGCCGACCAGGTCTTCCATGGCGCGGATGAAGCTCGAGCGGTTGGCAAGGCCGGTCAGCGCATCGTGTGCCGCGGCATGCGCCAGCTGGCGCTGCAGCGCGCGCGCATCGGTAAAGTCCTGGAAGACGATGACCAGCCCGCAGAATTCGTTCCGTTCGTTGATGATCGGCGACACCACCTGGCGGATGCTGCAGCGCGTGTCGTCGCGCCGGATCAGGACGGCGCGGCTGTTCTGGTCGGCGGGCGCATGAACGCCAACTGCGGGCCGGGTGACGCCGATCCTGTGCCCCGTCTCCTCGTCGACCGCCCAGTAGACATGGCCAAGCATCTTGCCGAGAGCCTCGCCGCCGGCAATCCCGGTCAGCTTTTCGGCGACCGGGTTCATGAAGGTGATACCGTTTGCGGCGTCGGTGCAGATGACGGCATCGCCGATCGATTGCAGCGTCACCCTCAACCGCTCCTTTTCGTCGGCAAGCATTGCCGCTGACACAGTAAGGCGCTCTTCGGCCTCCTTGCGGCGGGTGATGTCGGTCAGGCTGCCGATGGCCCTGATCAGCCGTCCATTCTCGTCGCGTTCGATGGCCTTGCCGCGGTCGAGTATCCACATCCAGTGGCCATCCTTGTGGCGCATCCTGAACTCGGCCTCAAAGAACGGTGTCTTGCCCTCGAGATGAGCGCGATCCGCTTCGGCGACAGTCTCGCGATCGTCGGGATGAATCATCGTCAGCCAGCGATCGGTGTCGCCATCGAGCTCGCCATCCGCATAGCCCAGCATCTTGACCCAGGTCGAGGAATAGGTCGTGCCCCCCTTGCGCATGTCGAGGTCCCAGACGCCTTGGCCGGCACCAGCCAGAGCAAAATTCCAACGCGTCTCCGCCTCGGCAATGCGCGCCTCGGCCTGCTTGCGCGCGTCGATGTTCTCGATTTGCGAAACGAGATAGAGCGGGCGGCCGCTGGTCTCATCGCGAATGACCGAACCGGCAAGATGAGCCCAGACGGGCGTTCCGTCCTTCCTGAGATAACGCTTCTCGAAGTGGAAGGAATTGACCGTGCCCGCCTTCAGATCGTCCATCGTCTCCCGCCCGATCAGCAGATCGTCGGGATGCGTGATCTGGAAGAAAGTCAGCGCCTCGATCTCTTCGCTTGTGTAGCCAAGCATGGCGGCGAAGGCCGGATTGGTTTGGCGGATGCGACCGTCGAGACCGACAACCACGATGCCGATCGCCGAATCCTCCATGGCGCGGCGGAAGCGCAGCTCGCTCTCGGCGATCTGCTGGCGATCCCTGCTGATCCTGCGGATAGACAGGGCGGCGAGGAACAGCGCGCCCGCCGCCACCGCCACCGCGATCTGCAGGCAGAGCCTCAACGCTTCGGTGCCGAAATCCAGGCTCGACAGCAGGATCGAGGTCGCCAGCACGCCCAGGCCGGCGACGAGCAACGCCAGCCCTGCATGCCCAAGAGATTTTCGGCTGGTCAATCCTCGCCACATCACGATACGTGCCACCCCCGTGCGCAAACGCATGTTCTCGCATCAACCTTGGCGGATCGATTTTAAGGAAAGGTTGCGTCCGGCATGCCGGCGTGGTCGCTAACCGGCAAACAATTGCCGGCATGATTAAGGATCGGTGCACGGGTCCGCGATCGTTACGAAACGCTACCAGCGTATGAAAAACCGTCCGCCGAGCGCACCGAGCAATGCGAGCGCTGCGATCGCTGCCGTGTACCAGGTGGCGACGAAAAGCGGCGAGTCGTCGAAGCAGTGCGCGGCATAGAAGGTTGCCGCCAGCCCGCCGGCGAGCAGACCCGCCACCGCACCGGCAAGCACCGGCCGTGTCGGCGCGCCATAGCGCAGCATCCACAGGAAGATGGCAAGCGGGCCAATACCGATCAGCGGGATGAAGCCCATGCAGAGCATCATGTTGGAGCCGACCATCCGTGTACCCCACAGCGCCTCCGGCACCATGAAAAGCTCAAGAAGCACCGCCACGGCGACCAGCACGGGCGCCGCGGCCATCCAGGCCATTGCCCGGCCCGTCGAGGCGCCCGGCGTCGACAAGGCGCGGATCAGGGCGAAGGCGCTGACGGCCAGCACGATGGTGAAGACGAATTTGGAGAGGAAGCGCATCGTGTGAGCGGCCGCCATGAAGTCCGGGCGCGGGCCGATGGTCAGCAGGAATACGACGGCCGCGATCACCGCCCCCGCACCGGCGGCCAGCCACCAGGCCGATAGCAGCGGGATTGCCTTGCTGCTTGCGTCGGCGTCCAGCGCCTTGATGAGATCATCCGTCCTCATGTCATTCCCGCCC
>NZ_RZPH01000592.1:0-3791 GCF_004022825.1 Mesorhizobium sp. M7A.F.Ca.CA.004.04.2.1 | reverse complement strand
GGCCAGCTTGAAACAGCTGGCGCCGCACTGCACCGAATGATCATGCAGAGCCTGAGTGCCGCCATTGGCATTGGCCAGCACGAAGGGTGCTTTCAAGAAGTGCTGTTTCAGCGGATCGGTAAGTGCGAGCGATCCCGGCATGGACAGCGTCTGGGGCAGGCCAACCGAAGTCGCCGACAGCGAGGCGCCGACGGAACTGAGGCCGGCCATGGTGCCGATCAACCAAAGGCCGATGGCGGTGCTGACGCAAGGCAGCGCGACCCAGCGGGCCACCCGGCCAGCGTTGAAGGAAGAGGAACGCGGAGCATCGACGAACTCGCCGCCCTCACGCTGTCCCCGGTTTTTTTTGTGTGTACTCAACAACGCCATGCAACCAATCTCGCTTCAACCGGTTTCCCCGTACGCGGCCTTGAGAGCCGCGACGACCATTCTGTGAGTGATCCCAGGTGGTCCCCGACGCGTTTGCCGCGTCTGTAGTTGGTTGCCGATTGCTTCAAAATATGGACAAAGTTGGTTAATCAATTCCTCTCAAAACCAACGACGAGATGTGGATTTGGGCCAAATTTGGCTTCGTCCACGGCCAGGAAAGTGGTGTTGTCGCCCTTCCGACCTGGTTTTGCTGCCTGTTTTTGGCGGCCGAGTCAAGCAAAACAGCCGCTGCTAATTTTTGCGAAGCGCGTTGGCGCGGCATCTGCAGTGAGGTGACTGCCAGCAGACATCGCCTGGGAAAGGCGCCTGCTTCCAGTAAAAATGTTGCCGGTCTTGCCAAGATTTCCCCTGCGGAAGGGCCTGAAGCAGCCCGTCCTCAGTTGAACCAGAGCGCAAACGTCAAAAACCCGCCGCCGCCGAACTGGCGCTGGATCTGGTCGAAATCGTCGCTGGTCACGAGTTCGCCGCTTTCGAGGTAGGGCGCGATGGCCGGGCCGGTGATCGACAGCACCAGATCGAAGTTTTTCGGGTCATCGAAGAAGCGCTTCATGTTGATTCCTAGGCCTGTGCCGGCGGTGACGCGGAAATGCGGCAGCAGCTTGCGGCCTTCCAGGAGATCCTCGGCCATGGTCAGGGCGGCGAGCCAGGCCTGAACCTGCTCCTCGCCGACTTCGAGGCCGGTGAGCGGGTTCTCGCCCTTCTGCTGCGGGCCAGGCAGCCATTCGCGGTCATTGTCGGTCTCGGCGCGGATCGCCTTCCAGTCCTCGCGCGACAGCCGGATCATTTCCAGCAAATGGCGGCGCGCTGCTTGACGGCGCTCCGGCTCGATCACCGGCCAGTTGATGAGATGCACCATCGAGATGAAATCGGCGATGCGCCATTCCGAGGAGAAGATGCTCGAGCCCATGTCGCCGGCCGGCGGCACCAGAATATCCTGCAACGGCAGCTTGGCGCGCGGGAACAGCATGTGGAACGAGCCGTCGAAGGTGCTCCTGAAATCATGCGCAAGCCAGAAATCGGCCTGCGCCATCAGGAACTCGGCATAGCCCTGCAGCCAGTATCCGTCGGCGCGGTCGAAACGGAAGGTGAGCGTGGGAACGGCATCGTCCGATGTAATGCCGCCGCGTGACAACCCGGCAATGATCGCCGCCATGCTCTCGTCCGGCGCGATGGTGCCGTCCTCGTTGAGGTCGATGCCCGCGCGGGTGAGATCGATGACCATGCCGATATCGGCATCGGGCGGCACCGACGCAAACGTGGCGGCGGATTTCTCCAGCCGGTCGCGGAACCCGACCAGGATGGCGCGGAACTGCTCGTAAGTCAGCGGCTCGGGATTGGGATTATCGGGCACCGGCAACCGCATCAGCGGCAGCATGAAGGATTGCGGGCTTTCGAAACCATGACGGTGCAGGCCGGTGGCCAGGATCTCCAGTGCGGTGAAGAACTCGCCCGCCCCGGCCGCATAGGCGGATGCCGGGTCTTTTGGCGCGGCGGCCTCAAGTACCGACAGGGCAGTGTCGCGCGCGGCCACGCTCTTCGCCTCGAACAGTCGGGTAGCCGCTTCGGGCATTGCCGCCGACGCGGAAGACAGCGGCAGGAGCAAAATGAAAGCGGATGTCAGCAGGCCTGCCAGTCGTGTCATCTTTTCCCCCCAATATTTGTCGCGCCGCGCAGATATACACCATTTGCAACGCTGCGCTTCAACCCGCCGCGAGGACGGTTTACACAGGGCAAACAATTGGGCATCGCGTGTCGAACTATCCGCTTTCCTACAAGCTGTCCTGGCTGCCGCGTTTCCTCAAGCCATCGCTGGCCGGCGACGCGCAAGACTTTTCGCCCATGGCGGAAACGCTGATCGATTCAGCGCCAAGGCAGACAATGCGGCTGGCGTTCGTCGGCGACATCTCGGCGGTGGCCAATCGCGGTGCGCCGGACTGCGATCCGGCGATCAAGGCACTGCTTGGCGGCGCCGATCTGGTGATCGGCAATTGCGAAAGCCCTGTGGTGGATAGACCAAGCGCGGCGCTGGGCACAAGGCTCGGCACGCATCATGCGATGAGCGAGTTGTTTCTGGCCGAGGCGCTGGCGGCGGTTGGTATTGCGCGAGAAAGGCTCGTGCTGTCGCTGGCCAACAACCATGTGCTCGATCAGGGCGTCGCCGGTTTCGACGAGACGGTCGCGGCGTTGCTGCGGCTCGGCATCCGCACGATCGGCCTGGCCGCCGACGGTCCGGTTGTGCCGGTGCAGGTTGGATCGCTCAATGTAGGCTTTGCCGCCTTCACGCTGTGGCGCAACGCCGATGAAAAACTGTTTGCGGGGCGCGTTTCGATGGACAGCGATTCGGCGGGCTGGCCGCGCGCTGGCTTGGATCTTCTCTGCGCCGTGCCGCATTGGGACTGGGAGTTCCGGCATTTTCCGCGTGCCGAGACGCGAGTTCTGGCCAGGCGGCTGGCCGGGCAGGGCGTCGGACTGATCGCCGGCCATCACGCCCATGTCGTGCAGCCGGTGGAAAGGATCCACAAGACGGTGGTCGCTTATGGGCTCGGCGATTTCCTCGGCACCGCCTTCGCCCGCCAGCCATGGCCCGGTCGCATCGGTTCTATCCTCATTGTCGAAGTCAGTGCCGATGCCGGTACGTGCGGCACGATCGCATCTTACCAAATGCATCCCTTCATGCGCCTGCGCGCCGGCGACCGTGAGCGGCTGGTGGTGGTGGAGGCATTGGAGGGCCGAGTGCGTGACAAGGTCGAGGGGCGACTGAAAGCGGTCTTTCCTTAGTGCTGCAAGCGACGAGACGTTGCCTATGGGTCCAGGCTGGCGCATGCATTGTCTTTTGCGGCGCTGGTCGACCCCCACTCCGTCTCGGCTTCGCCGATCCACCTCTCCCCCGATCGACGGGGTAGAGGAAAGGCGCCAAGCTTTTGCCGTCAGCGCTCGTCCAGCAACGCTCCTTTCCTTTCCCTCCGGAGGGGGAAAGGTGGCGCTGCGAAGCAGCGACGGATTGGGGGAACCACGTGGTAATCAGGCGTGGACATTTGTTGAAGAGGCACTGCAGTCGATACATCGAACAAAACCAGCTATCATGAATTTGTCGAGGCTTGCGGGGGTAGCGGTGGAAACAGCGGATTTCATGCCGAGCGAAACGGTCATCGCCGGCATCCGGAAAGACATAGAGGCCTATGAAGCGGCGAGGGCCTCGGCGGTCCGGCAAGTGCGCTGGCGGGTGCCGGTGTTCGTGGGGCTGGTGCTGGTGGCCGTGGTGCTGGTCGCGTGGCTGTTCAACAAGGTCGCCGACCCCAACGAGCAATGGGTCTCGACGCCACATGTATTTCTCTATGTGATCGGCTTCGCGGCTTCGATCC
>NZ_RZPH01000591.1:0-3793 GCF_004022825.1 Mesorhizobium sp. M7A.F.Ca.CA.004.04.2.1 | reverse complement strand
CGGCGGATTTCGCGTTATCTTTGCTGTCGATCTTGCCCGATGACAGATCAGGCTGATCTATTTGACCCCATCGCCCATGGCAGCGATGCGTTTCCCGAATTCGCCCGTCGTCGGAGTTCAGGAGGCGCCAGTTGGGGCAAACCTCCTTATCCCGAGGTCGGTGAAGCCTTCTACGTGTTCAGCCATGCGCTTGTTTCCCAGGCCTTGAAACACCCGCTGTTGCTGCAGGCACCGCCGGGCGCCTATCAGGAGGTCAGGCAAAAGATCAGCGCCAATCCGGCCCTGGACCTGTTGACCCGTTCCATGCTGCTGTCCGACCCGCCACGGCACATGCGCCTGCGCCGCCCATTGGCTGGTTCGCTAAGCTTTTCCTCCAGCAACGGGCTATTCGACCGGCTTGCGGCCAAAGCGTCGGAACTTACGCAGGCAGCTGTACAAAAACCGGAGTTCGACGCGGTTCGTGATATAGGCCTGCCGCTATCGTTTTCAGCCCTGGAACAGATCCTTGGTATTGACATGGACGATCCCTGGCGGATTGGCGCCGACGCACAGCTTATGGCCAACGCCCTGGAAATAAGGGCCGGCGGCGTAGACGAAGACGCAAACGATGCCTGCCGCCGGTTGGAGGCATGGGTATCCAGCGTGATAGAACACGGTACTGTGCGCCCAAACGGTATTTCAGCTCAGATGCTTGCCGAAGTCGAGGCTGGCCGCTGGCTGAGAGACGATGCCGTTGCAAACATCGTATTCCTGCTCTTTGCCGGGCAGGCGACAGTCGTCGATACCTTCGGCAATGCGCTGGTCGCGCTTGCACGCTTCCCAGAACAGCTTTCGCTGCTTGAAGATGGGAAAGTCAGTTGGTTTTCAGCAGCCGAAGAGCTGCTCCGTTTTTGCGCTCCAGTTCACTATGCCGGAGCGCGCATCGCCGCGGAAGATATGCAATTTGGTGGCGCAACCATAAAAGCCGGGCAGGCCGTCGTACCCGTGCTGGCGAGCGCCAATCGAGACATTTCTGTTTTTCCGGCGGGCGACCGGTTGGATTTGGGTTCCGGCATTTCGTCGGCCCTTGCCTTTGGCACCGGACTGCATGCCTGTCTGGGTCAACACGTCGCCCGGTTAGAAATAGCTGTACTGCTGGAGGCCTTGTTCACGCAGGCCAAAGGCTGGTGCTTGGACCTTCCCAGGGTCGTCAGGCGGCATTCGGTGCTTTTCCACGGTCTGCAAGCCGCCCCATTCATCCGGCCCGCGGATCAACCATCGGTTTGAATTCGGCACGCCATTCGGGTCCCTTCATCACTTGGAATTGTGAGCCCGATATCAAGCGTTTGTGCTTCAGCGACCGATTGAAGCAGATCACCAATGTTGACTAAGCCTGTCAGGTATCGGTAGGTGAGCCGGTGCCAACCCGAACTTTAGGACAATGTCATGAAATATGCTCTTTCCACCCTCGCCGGCGCCACGGCGCTGGCAATCATGCTGATCGCCAGCCCATCGATGGCCGAGGATGCCGGCATCATTGTCTATAACGCCCAGCACGAAAGCCTGACCAAGGCGTGGGCCGAAGGCTTCACCAAGGAAACGGGCATCAAGGTCACGGTGCGCAATGGCGGCGACAGCGACTTCTCCAATCAGATCGTCGCCGAGGGCACTGCTTCACCCGCAGACGTGTTCCTGACGGAAAACTCACCGGCCATGGCGCTGGTCGAGAGCGCCGGCCTGTTCGCGCCGGTCGATGCCGACACGTTGGCACAGGTTCCGCAGGATTATCAACCGGCCAGCGGCAAATGGGTCGGCGTCGCCGCGCGCAGCACGGTCTTTGCCTATAACAAAACCAAGCTGACCGCCGACCAGCTGCCCAAGTCGATGCTTGACCTCGCCGATCCGAGCTGGAAGGGCCGTTGGGCCGCCTCCCCGTCGGGCGCCGATTTCCAGGCCATCGTCAGCGCCCTGCTCCAGCTCAAGGGCGAAGCCGCTACCGCCGACTGGCTGAAGGCGATGAAAACCAATTTCACCGCCTACAAGGGCAACAGCACGGTGATGAAGGCGGTCAATGCCGGCGAGATCGAAGGCGGCGTCATCTATCACTATTACTACTTCGGCGATCAGGCCAAGACCGGCGAAAACAGCAAGAATGTCGAGCTGCACTATTTCAAGAACCAGGATCCGGGCGCCTTCGTCTCGATCTCCGGCGGCGGCGTGCTGGCCTCCAGCAAGCATCCCAAGGAAGCCCAGGCGTTCCTGAAATGGCTGACCGGCAAGGGCGGTCAGGACGTGCTGAAAACAGGCGACTCCTTCGAATACGCGGTCGGCAATGGTGCGGACTCCAACCCGAAGCTTGTGCCGCTCGCCGATCTGCAGGCGCCGAAGGTCGATGCCACGACGCTGAACTCCAAGAAGGTCACCGACCTGATGACGGCAGCCGGCTTGCTTTAGTTGCCATTCGTCCTAAAAGGACACCCGACCACGCTCCCGCGGGAATTCGCCTTCCGCGGGAGTGATTTTGTTTTTCGAGATGGCATTCGTCGATGACGACACGCTGTGTTCCCGACCGCGATCGCGGTCCTTCAATTGCTGCCGCTGGACGGCAACGGCACGGCGTCTGACCTGATGCAGTCCGCGGTCGATCTCGCGCGTTCGGGCCTGCCTTCGGGCACAGGCCGAAGGGCCCGGCGACGCGCACCGCTTTGGCTGGTCCTCGCCGCCATCTTCGTTGCGCTGCTGGCGCTGGTGCCGCTCGCCTTCATCATCTGGATCGCGGTGCAGACCGGCTGGGAAACCGTCGCGGCGCTGGTCTTCCGGCCGCGTGTCGGCGAGCTTCTGGTCAACACTGTCCTGCTGGTCGCGCTCTCGGTGCCGATCACCATCGTGCTGTCGGTTGCGCTGGCCTGGCTGACCGAGCGCAGCGACCTGCCGGGCGACCGGATCTGGTCCTGGCTGTGCGTGGCGCCGCTCGCCATCCCCGCCTTCGTCCACAGCTACGCCTGGATCACCATGGTGCCGGGACTGCACGGCCTGTGGGCCGGCGTGCTGGTTTCCGTTATCGCCTATTTCCCGTTCCTGTATCTGCCGGTGTCGGCGGCATTGCGCCGTCTCGATCCCGCCCTCGAGGACGCCGCCGCCGCACTCGGCCTTGGACCCCGACGCGTGTTCTGGCGGGTCGTGCTGCCGCAATTGCGGCTCGCCATCTGCGGCGGCTCGCTGCTGGTCGGCCTGCATCTGCTGGCCGAGTACGGCCTCTATGTCTTCATCCGCTTCGACACCTTCACCACGGCGATCGTCGACCAGTTCCAGTCGACCTTCAATGGACCGGCCGCCAACATGCTGGCCGGCGTGCTGGTCAGCTGCTGCTTCGTGCTGCTCGGCCTCGAAGTGCTGGTGCGCGGCGAGGAGCGCTATGCCCGCGTCGGCTCGGGTGCGGCGCGCCATCAGCAACGCGCAAGCCTCGGGCGCGCCACCATTCCGAGCCTGCTCTTGCTTGTCGTCACCACGCTTTTGGCGCTCGGCGTGCCGTTCGTCACCATCGGCGGCTGGCTTGTCGCCGGCGGCGCCGCTGTCTGGCGCCTGGACGAGATCGGCCTGGCGCTTGGCCAGACGCTGTTCCTGGCGCTCGCCGGCGCCTTGCTCGCCACCGTCGCCGCCATGCCGATGGCCTGGATCTCGATCCGCGCCCCGGGGCCATTGCAGCGCCTGCTGGAGGGCTGCAACTACATTGTCGGCTCGTTGCCGGGGGTTGTCATTGCACTGGCGCTGGTCACCATCACGGTGCGCATCGCGCTGCCGCTCTATCAGACCC
>NZ_RZPH01000590.1:0-3795 GCF_004022825.1 Mesorhizobium sp. M7A.F.Ca.CA.004.04.2.1 | reverse complement strand
GATGAGGGAGCCTGCGGTCACGTCAGCCGGGATCTTGCGTGCCGAAAGCCGCACCCGTTCCGGCGCATAGCGCAGTTTCGGTCTTGCGGTCGACGTCACGTCGATGGTCAGCCGGATACGGCCAGTTTCCATCCGGTCGAGCGAGACGACGCGGCCGGTCACCTGCGTCGAGATTTCCGAGCCCAACATTTGTGTGCCCGCACGCCACGTCTCGACCTTGGCAGCAAGCAGTCCTAGGGCGCACAAAAGCGCCGCCATGAAACACAGATGGGTCTTTGGCCATGAGCGCGAGACCAGCGCACAGATCCCCGTCAAGATGACAACCGCGACAGGTCTCGCAAAGTCGGGTTCAGCCGTCAGCGAAAAATAGCCGATCGCTCCGATCGCCAGGCAGACCGGCACCAGCAGGAAGGCCACGCCCCGGTCGAGTTCCAGGCTCGCCGCCGTGTTCACGCTGTGGCGCAGGCGAGGCAGTGATGTCAGGCTGATTTGCCGGCGCACGCGAACGATCCTGCCGGTTTCGGCAACAGGAACAGAGGCGGCGACATCCGCTTGCAAGGGCGCCTTGCCGGGATCCGGCACAAGGGGCGATGGCGGCGGCAATGGGGCTGGCCGAGGCGCAAACAGGGACCGTTCGCTGACGCCGATGGCAGCGTCCTCGCCCTGATCCGAGCCCCAGCCTCGTCCAGCCATCGGGTCTGCCCCTTGCGCCCTCGACACCCTATGCTACATGAACGCCGGGCGCGCGAAAGCCCGCGCAACCGCACCCCGCTTCAGATGGTTTCCGAGAGTTCCATGTCCGACAAGGTCGTCACCCGTTTTGCCCCTTCGCCCACCGGCTATCTGCACATAGGCGGCGCGCGCACGGCGCTGTTCAACTGGCTGTATGCGAAGCACACTGGCGGCACGATGCTGCTGCGCATCGAGGACACCGACCGCGAACGCTCCAATGAAGCCGCGACGGCTGCCATCCTCGACGGGCTTTCCTGGCTTGGCCTGAGCTGGGACGGCGAGCCGGTGTCGCAGTTCGAGCGTGCTCCGCGCCACCGCGAGGTGGCTGAGGAGCTCGTGCGCATGGGCAAGGCCTATTATTGCTATGCCACGCCGGCCGAACTGGAGGCCATGCGCGAGGCCGCCAGAGCCAAGGGGCTGCCGCCCCGCTATGACGGCCGCTGGCGCGACCGCGACCCCTCTGAGGCGCCCGCAGGCGTCAAGGGCGCCATTCGTATCAAGGCGCCGACCGACGGCGAGACCATCGTCCATGACCGTGTCCAGGGCGAGGTGCGCTTTCCCAACAAGGATCTCGATGACTTCATCATCCTGCGTTCTGACGGCAATCCCACTTACATGCATGCCGTCGTCGTCGATGATCATGATATGGGAGTCACCCATATCATTCGCGGCGACGATCATCTGACCAACGCCGCTCGCCAGACCGTGATCTACAACGCCATGGGCTGGAACGTGCCGTCCATGTCGCATATCCCGCTGATCCACGGCGCCGATGGCGCCAAGCTGTCGAAGCGGCACGGCGCGCTTGGCGTCGAGGCCTATCGCGCCATGGGCTACCTGCCGGAGGCGCTGCTCAATTACCTGGCGCGCCTTGGCTGGAGCCATGGCGACGACGAGATCATGTCGATCAAGGATATGATCTCGTGGTTCGACATCGGCGATGTCAACAAGGGCGCGGCGCGCTTCGACTTCGCCAAGCTGGAGGCGATCAACGGCGCGCATATGCGCCGCATGAGCGATGCCCGACTGTTCGACATCTTCATCGCTACCCTGCCCTATCTCGAAGGTGGCCCGGCGATCGCCGCGCGCCTGAACGACAGCACCAAGGCGCAGTTGCTGGCAGCGCTTCCGGGCTTGAAGGACCGCGCCAAGACGCTGGTCGAGCTCGTCGATGGCGCGGCCTTCCTGTTCGCCACGCGCCCCCTGCCGATCGACGACAAGGCGGCCCTTCTGCTTACCGACGATGCCCGCAAGATCCTGCGCAGTGCTCACGAAGCTTTGAACGGGCTTGCGAGTGACTGGACAGCCGCCTCGGCGGAGGCGGCGATACGCGAGGTGGCAGCGGCCGGCAGTCACAAGCTCGGCGCGGTGGCCCAGCCTTTGCGCGCTGCGTTGACCGGCAAAAGCACCTCGCCGGGCGTGTTCGATGTGCTCGCCGTGCTCGGCCGCGAGGAAAGCCTGGCGCGCATCTCAGATCAAATCGATTAGGAGCAAACTGGCCCAAGAAGATTGGCATTGAAAGGCGGGTTTCGCAGTGCAACATTAGGCCTTGGCCCAATCTGGCACGCACCTCCTGAAATGCGGTGGCGAATACGCGCATTGCGGTGATTTTCGACGTGTCGCTCTGCAGAATTTTGCCTTTGCCGGCATGAGGAAACAAGAAGGAGTTTGCAATGACCGAAGCTGCGAAAAAAATGGATTTGGGCGGCAAGACCCAGGAGGCCACGGCAACGCTTGCATTCGCCGGCAAGACCCATGAATTCAAGGTGCGAAGTGGTTCGGTCGGGCCTGATGTCATCGACATCGCCTCGCTCTACTCAACCACCGGCGCCTTCACTTACGATCCGGGCTTCACCTCGACGGCAAGCTGCGAGTCGGAAATCACCTTCATCGACGGCGATGCCGGCATCCTGCTGCACCGCGGCTATCCGATCGACCAACTGGCCGAACACGGCGACTTCCTCGAGGTCTGCTATCTCCTGCTTTACGGCGAACTGCCGACCAAGGCGCAGAAGGACGACTTCGACTATCGTGTGACGCGCCACACCATGGTGCATGAGCAGATGTCGCGCTTTTTCACCGGCTTCCGCCGCGACGCGCACCCGATGGCGGTGATGTGCGGCGTGGTCGGCGCGCTGTCGGCCTTCTACCACGACTCCACCGACATCTCCGACCCCTACCAGCGCATGGTTGCCTCCATGCGGCTGATCGCCAAGATGCCAACGATCGCGGCGATGGCCTACAAATACCACATCGGCCAGCCCTTCATTTACCCGAAGAACGAACTGAACTTCGCCGCCAACTTCCTGCACATGTGCTTTGCCGTGCCGTGCGAGGAATACAAGATCAACCCGGTGCTGGCGCGCGCCATGGAGCGCATCTTCATTCTGCACGCCGACCACGAGCAGAACGCCTCGACCTCGACCGTTCGTCTCGCCGGCTCGTCGGGCGCCAACCCGTTCGCGTGCATCGCCGCCGGCATCGCTTGCCTGTGGGGCCCAGCGCATGGCGGCGCCAATGAAGCGGCGCTCAACATGCTTGGCGAGATCGGCCATGTCGATCACATCCCCGAATTCATCGCTCGCGCCAAGGACAAGAACGACCCGTTCCGCTTGATGGGCTTTGGCCACCGCGTCTACAAGAACTACGATCCGCGCGCCAAGATCATGCAGAAGACGGCGCATGAGGTTCTGGGCGAGCTCGGCATCAAGGACGATCCGCTGCTCGACATCGCCATGGAACTGGAAAAGATCGCGCTGACCGATCCCTATTTCATCGAGAAGAAGCTCTACCCGAATGTCGACTTCTATTCCGGCATTACGCTGAAGGCGCTGGGTTTCCCCACCACCATGTTCACCGTGCTGTTCGCGGTCGCCCGCACCGTCGGCTGGATCGCACAGTGGAAAGAGATGATCGAGGATCCGCGCCAGAAGATCGGCCGCCCGCGCCAGCTCTATACCGGCGCACCCGAGCGTGACTACGTGCCGATCGCCAAGCGGTGAATTGGGAGTAGGGATTGGGCAGTAGGCAGTAGGGACGGTGAACTTCCCTACTGACTATTCC
>NZ_RZPH01000058.1:0-12319 GCF_004022825.1 Mesorhizobium sp. M7A.F.Ca.CA.004.04.2.1 | reverse complement strand
TTCCCGACCTAGTACGCATGGCCGACATCATGGCTCAGAGCATCGAACCTCGGCAATCGCAGCAGCTCTAGTTAGTTTAGTCTATTTCTTCTTACGCGGTTCACCGTGCTGTTGTAGTACTTACTGTGATCGCGTCACGCGACGTCTCTTCTATCTTGCCCCGGGTTGGAAATAGGCAACGTAAAGGTGAATACGGCGCCTCCGTTTTCGCCATTCTCAGCCCGTATCTCCCCGTCATGCGCCTCGATGATGGAACGGCAGATCGCCAGTCCAATGCCCTTGCCGTTCGCCTTGGTCGAGTAGAACGCCTCGAAGATCATGTGCGGGTCTTCCATTCCGGATCCTTGGTCGCGAACCTCCACCGAGATCCGGTTTCCGGCGATAAGTCGCGAGCCGATTTCAAGGACTCGTTCCTCCGGAGGCATGCGTTCCATGGCATCGATGCCGTTCCGGATCAGGTTGACGAGAACCTGCTGAAGCTGGATACGGTCCCCTATTACCGATGGCAAGCCGTCATCCGGGCCGGTTCTTATCTGAATTGCGTTCACCGCAAGCTCGTTCTCCATGAGCCGGCAGACGTCCAAGACGAGTTCGTTGATGCTAACCGGCGTCCTAGTTTCAGAGGTTCTAAAGAACAGGACACGGATTCGGCGAATGATGTCTGCGGCCAGATTTGCATCCCTCGTGATCCTGCCCACGTTGGCGATCGCGCGTGTTATGTTAGGCGGATCAGCTTTCAGCCAGTGTTCGCAGGCCTGTGAGCTTGCCACGATGCTGGCCAGTGGCTGATTGACTTCATGCGCGATGGATGCGGTCAGCTCGGAAAGGCTGGCAGCCTTCGAGGCGCTCGCAAGTCTCTCATGTGCCGACCTCAGTTCCTCCTGCATCCTCGTTTCATCGTCGATATCGGTGATGACCGTATACCACTGTAGCAGTCGGCCATCCCCGTCGCGAAGCGGCTCCGACCGGCTGTCGGCCCAGCGGTAGTGCCCATCGTGTCGCATGTGACGATAGCGCAGCGTAAACGGCCTGCCTAAAGCAAATGACTCGACCAGGGCGCGGCGGAATCGTTCCCTGTCGTCTGGATGGATCAACCGGTCTATCTGCTGGTTGCGATCGAACCGCGCTTGGTCGACCTTCTCAGCGCGGATACCGGCGTAGTCGTTGAGCCGTCTGTTGATGTAAGTTGGTTCGCCCGAAGCAGAAGCGCACCAAACCATGACAGGCACCGTGTCGACCAGAAGCTGCAGTTGCCTCTCACTCGCGCGCAGGGCTTCCTCGGCCTGCTTGCTCTCGTCAATATCGATGAGGACGCCGTACCAGCGTATGATCTTTCCCGTGTCGTCGCATTGAGGTGCAAGACGACTGTCGACCCAGCGGAACATGCCGTCATGACGGCGCAACCGGTATATCTCCGCGAAGGAGGTGCCCGTCGAGAATGACCGCATCATTGCGTCACCGACCCGAATTCGATCGTCGGGGTGCACGGTCACGTCGAGGGCCTCACGCAGGCGGGTCTTGTTTGGAACCTCCAAGTCGCCAATCGCGATGCCGGCAAACGCTTTGACCTGCTTATTTGCGTAGAACGGCTCACCTTCGGGCGTCGCGCACCAGATCAGGGCAGGAATGGCGTCAACGAGTTGTCTAAGCTCTCGCTCACTCTCTCTGAGGGCCTCCTCGACGAGCTTCTGCTCGTGTATATCCACGGACGTACCGTACCAGCCGGTAATGTCTCCTTTGGCACCCCGGGCAGCGCGAGCAACTGCACGAAACCAACGATAGCTGCCGTCATGTCCTTGGATGCGGCAATCGGTTACAAAATCCTCGCCGCTGGCGAGGCATTCCACCAGCCGGCCAAACGTCTGCTCCACGTCGGCAGGGTGCACAAGCGGAATGGCATTTTTCCAGTCGTCCAAGTCTGCCTGGCGTTCGTTGCCGGTGACATAGTTCTGTACCGCCTTATTTGTGTACGTGTATTCGCCCTTGCCGTTCAGAGACCACCCCATGGCCGGCATGTTGTCAACGATGGCTGCCGCGAACCGCATGCGATCATCCGCCTTTGAGGGGAAAATCATTGCACACCTAATCACGGTGAAAATCACCAAGGCTGCCCCTCCAAAGAGTGCGGTTTGCACTGCAGGAGAGAGGTCGCCCTCTGTCATCAGATGTGCGGGCGGAAAGTGGGCTAGGGCAAAAAGCATCGTCACGAAGATCGCCCCAATGAAGCCGATACGCCAAGCATCAAAGGCACAGACCGACACGACGCCCATGATCAGGAGCCACGGCTCACCACTCACCAAGACGAGAACGATCGCCATAAGCAAAGGGAAGATCGCCAGAACGGGTCGTGCAACGTTCCGGAACATCTGAGATGTCCCCTATGGATATGCCAAGGCAAATACATGCCGATGTTGCTGAGATGGTGGAAGCTGAATTATAGACATACACAGAACAAAAGTTCGAGTAAGGACTGGCGTCTTTCACTGGGCATTATCGGGGTTCCCTGCGAGAGCACTAAGACGGCGGCTCAGGAGCGTCGATTGGCAGGGAAAACGAGAAGATTGCCCCCTGTGGCTCATTACGCGTCGTGCCGAGCGAGCCACCGTGGGATTCGATAATTGTCTTACTAATTGCCAGTCCCATTCCCATCCCATCCGGTTTCGTCGAATAGAAGGCGTCGAAAAGCTTTTCCTCCAGGCCGGATGGAACGCCAGGTCCAGTGTCTTGAACTGCGACATGGACAACATGAGGGGATTCGCGTCCGGAGACTATCTTCAGTTCACGCGGCCGACTGTTGACACCTGCCATGGCGTCTATGGCATTGAGCATCAAGTTCAGGATGACCTGCTGCAACTGGACGCGATCCGCCAAGACGCGAGAGAGGGTCTTGTCTAGCCTCAGCTCAAGCGACACCTCGTTCAGGACGAGTTGCTCTCGAACCAGCGCGACAGTGTCGGAGACAATTGCATTGACGTCGACCAGGTCGTTCCTGGGTGGCATCTTGGTGACAAGGGCGCGTGTGCGATCGAGCACTTCGGCTGCCCGGTGCCCCTCGCTCATCGCCCGCTCGAGTGCACGCCGGACTGCCGGAATGTTGGGTGGTCCTGCCGATAGCCAATTCAGGCCTGCCGAAGCGCTAGTGACCACACCCACTAGAGGCTGCCGCAGCTCATGGGAGATTGCGGCGGAGAGTTGCCCTACTGTAGCGACCCGACTAGCGTGGGCCAATTCGGATTGAAGGTCGCGATAACGGCGATCGCTTGCACGAGCAGCCTCCTCCGCCTGCTTTCGCGCAGTCAGATCCAGAATGAAGGTGACCCCACCGTCCGATTCGGGATCGCCAAATGTGGCGGCGCCAAGAAGCACGGGAACCCGCCTTCCATCCTTATGGAAGAACTCCTTCTCCCAGGGTGGCGCTATCCCCGTTGCCTTTACTTCCGCGACCATTCTGGCGTCGTTTTCCCAACCCTCAGGTGGAGACAAATCAGTCCAATAAACTCGTCCCGCAGCAAGATCGTCGCGATCGAAACCTAGCATGTCAAGGAACGAGTCGTTCGCCTCGAATATCAGGCCATCGAACCTCCACATGAAGACGCCGATGATGTTGGCATCCACCAGGCGACGGATTCTCGCCTCGCGTTCAGCGAGGTCGCGATAAAGGCGTGTATTCTCCAAGGCTACGGCGGCGTGGGACGCAATCAGCTTCAGAATGGCTATCTGACTGGGCGTGAATACGTTGGCGGCAAGATTGTTCTCCAGATAAAGCAGGCCGATCAGCTTTCCTTGATTGATCAAAGGCAGCGCCAGAAGCGAGCGCACATGCCGGTCGAGGATATATGGGTCGGTGGAGAAAGGACTGGTCAACAGTGCATTCTCCAAGATAACCGTTTCTTTCGTGCCGAGGACGTGCTGGACGATTGCATCCGGCAGCGCGGCACTTGTGGAGTTCAGGTTTTCCCGCAACCTGACCACCACGCCGTGGCCAGTCATCTCGGCTTCGGCTTCGATATGAGTCCCCGCAACTTGACTCAGCACAAGGACCGCTCTCCCTGCCCCTGCATGTTCGATCGCCATGCGCATCAGCGCATCGACCAGCTTGTCGAGGACGATCTCTCCCGAAACAGTCTGAACGACCTTGATCACCGTGGCTAATTCGAGTTGTTCGACCGGCGCGAACGTCGTGCCGGTCGAAAGCGCCACTGGCTGCTCTTCTCGCAGTTGCGGATACGCGGCCTCCATCTGCGTGACTTTGGCGTGAGCTCCCCAGCGGAGATAGCAGAGGCGGGCTTCCCGTAGATACATCAGGGAGATTCTTTCAAAGTTCTGTCGTGCATAGAACCGGCTGGCCATCTCATTGGAAACGGCTTCATTGTGCAGGAAGCCGTTTTCCTTCGCCAAGCGGATGCTCTCTTCATAGAGGCGCTGGGCTTTCAGATCTTGTCCGTCTACCCGCGCGATCTCCGCGGCGACGAGGAGATGCTTGTCGGCAAATGTCGGAGATCCCGTTTCCTCGGCCCAGGCCCGCAATTGCGCGTGCCGCGAAGCCAATTTCGCGTGCATTGCGCCACGCTCGGCAACGGGGGCTTCATCAATGAGTGCAGCGAGCGAAAGCCCGGCGTAGTAGAAGCAGTCCATCTGCTCGATCTGCATGTTCCGGATCGAGAAATGCGATTGCACCTTATCCGCGGCGGCCAAGGCAGCCTCGTACTCCCCGGCAAGGAAATGAACCATGGTTTTGCGGGTCCAGTACCACCACATGACGACGGAGTTCTGCGAGCGTGCGAGATTGGCTTCGAAGGCGCCGGCGTCGAAGGTTTCGTCGCTATACTCGGAGAGTCCTCGCGTCCGGCCCCGCAGGCTAGCTACCGCGCGCTCGGTGGCTATCACCAAATCCATTCCAGCCTGGAAGCCGGTGTCCCGGGCAAAATCGAGCGCACGCTTACACTCGTGGTCGACATCCTCAAGCTTCTGGCCGCTGAGAAATACATGCAGGACGATTACGGCAGCCTCGAAGCAGGCGTAATAGAGATCGCCGGCTTGGACTCCGCCTCTGAATGCTGCACGCAGCCAATCGAGGACCACGGGCAGCGGCTCCGTCCATGCGGCGGCAAGTCCCGTCAAATGGTTCACGCGCGCTTTGTCGACTGGTCCGTTTCGCTCTGAGGCAAGGTCACTCGCTAGCCGGGCGATGTGATACCCGTCCTCGTAGCGGCCGAAGGCGGGGCCGATGACGTAGCCCAACAGAACAAGACCCTGCGCCGACGTACTCGCAGCCCCCCGGGTCAGGGAAAGATTTATCATCCTGCAGATTACCAGGATCGTCATGTTGAAGCTGGAGAAATACGCCGGCGGCTGCATCTCCGCCAAGAGACGCATCGCCGCGAGTGCTTGTGGATCTGTCATGGGTGGCAGATCGGCGAAGCTCTCTATCGGGCGGCCCTGGAGGTTCCTCCAAATCTCGTCGTATTCACGCTCGACGTCTGCCCAGGAAGGGCGTATCGGCAAGTCGAAGCCGAGAAGCCCCAGCCCCTCCACTCCATTTTCGACCGCACCGCTGTTGTCCGACTTGACAACGCAAAGCTCCACCTTGAGCCGGTAGACCGCCGCCTTCTCCACGTTGGCAGTTTCTTGGGTCAGCAAGGCAGAGATCATCTGATCGGCCTGCGCGAGATCGCCGCTGAGGAAGGTGCATTCGGCATGCTCAATTGCCAGCGCGAATGCAAGTTCGGCATGTGTCGTCCAGCCGACATCGACGAGCTGCGATCGTCCCCTTGCCAGGTAGCCGCACGCCGCCGAATAGGCGGCGGACGCCTTGGCTTTCCGCCCAGCACGCAAATACAGGTTTGCGACCTTCGCGCGCTCCGCAGGTGCGATGCTTCCGATTTCGATGCGGTTGAACTGACTCACGATGTTGAAGACATCGGCATCGATCTCGGCTTCATCAAGCGTCGCAAGCAGCCGCGATCCGATCAGTTGATGGGTGGCGGCCTTCTCGGGTTCGGGAAGGGTGGCATAGGCTGCTTCATGGATGCGATCATGCGCAAACGCGTAGCCATCGTCGACCTGGAGGAGCAGACCGGCCAGGAGAGCGTCATGGAGAAGCATGTGTGCCTTCTCGGCAGATGCTTCGACAATCCGCTGGAACGTCAGGGCTTTCACAGCGTTGCCCATGCAAGCCATTTGCCTCAACGCCTGCTGTGAGGCTTCCGGAAGGCGACGCAGGCGCTCGACCATGAGATCGACTATGCTGTCACTTACACGCCTCGCATTGACCTGATCGATATCCCAACTCCAGCCCGATGAATCCGGATCGTATACGAGCAGGTTCTCGTCAACGAGGCTCGCTACGAACTGGGTGGTGAAAAAGGGGTTGCCGCCAGCCTTCGCAAATACGCTGTCGGCAAGCGGAGCCACTCTCTGTGGATGATCGTCGAGCGCATCTGCGATCATGTGGACAATGTCCTGCGGCTGGATTCCGCTCAATTGAATATCTTGAACCGGCGCTCCTGACGTTCGGATGGAGCGCAGGCGTCTATACAAGGGGTGATCTGGAGCAACTTCATTGTCCCTGTATGCGCCCACGAGGAGAAGGCTTCCCGTTTCGGACTGGGTCACCAAGTTCTCGACGATGTCCAGGGTCGCCGAATCCAGCCATTGCAGATCGTCGAGGAACAATACGAGGGGATGTTCTGGGCGTGCGAACACACCGATGAACTGTCGGACCACAAGGCGTAGCCGGTTCTGCGCCTCAGGACCGGAAAGATCAGGCACCTTGGGTTGTTCGCCGATAATGGTTTCCAATTCTGGAATGAGATTGACTATTAATTGGCCGTTCGGCCCGAGGGCTGTGGCGAACTCATTCCGCCACAGCGCTAGCTCGGCCTCGTGTTTGCTCAACAATTGTGCAACCAAGCCTTGCAATGCCTGCGCCAGCGTCGCGTATGGAATTCCGCGTTTGTATTGATCGAACTTACCAGCAGCGAAAAGTCCGCGCCGAGACGCAAGCGACCTGTGCAATTCGTTGACGACCGACGATTTGCCGATCCCCGAATAGCCGGACACAAGAACGAGTTGGGGAGAGCCATTCGCCACGACCCGATCGAACGCAGTGATCAACGATCTGATCTCGTCGTCGCGCCCGTAGAGCTTTTCCCGGAAGATTAGCTTAGTTGGCGTGTCGCGCGTGCCAAGATCAAACGGCCGAACGGCCCCGCGCGCCTCCCATTCCTCGAGACACCGCTGCAAATCCGCCTTCAGGCCAGCGGCCGTCCTGTAACGGTCCTCCGCAGCCTTTGCCAGGAGCTTCATGACGATGGCTGAAACAGGCTCCGGAATTCCGGTCAACCTTTCTGAAGGAGGGATAGGTTGACGGGCCACATGACAATGAATCCACTCCATTGGGTCAGCAGCGACAAATGGCAGGGCGCCGGTGATCATTTCATAGAGGGTAACGCCGAGAGCGTAGAGATCGCTGCGAGCATCGATCGACCGGTTCATGCGTCCGGTCTGTTCCGGAGCCATATAGGCGAAGGTACCGGCGATCACCTCGGGGGGCACCGGAGTCTGACGCTCGCGTGGAAGCCGCGAAGCGATGCCAAAGCCAATCAGCCAAGCGCGATCGCCGGAGCCACTTATGAGAAAATTGTCGGGTTTGATATCCTTGTGGATTAGCCCAGCTTCATGCATCTGCCCCGTCGCATCCGACATTGCCATGGACAATATCAAGAACCGCCGGATCGGGATCGGTGCCCCGACCTGCCGCGAAAGCGGCTCGCCGCCGGGATCATCGAGTAGAAGCTCGGTAACGTTTCCTTCCCCCAGAAGCGCCATCGGGCGCGCGGCCCATGTGCCCTCGATATATGGTTTCAGGCTGTGTTCATTAACGAGGCGCGCTGCGAGGCCCAACCGTGACTGGTCCAATTTTGGCCTGACAACGAGCGCGGTCTTCTCAGCGTTGCCGTCTCGGCGCCTCACCCTCATCAGCAAACGCTCTTCGTCTTCGGCGAGGACCTTGAGGTCAACATTCGAGAGATCTACGAGCCTGCGCGTGTTCGTCATAGGCCTCTATCCGAGTCTCGTTGCGTCAAGTCGCCGATGCCAACGGTAATCAGCCAGACTCGCGCTGTCACCGTCCTTGAACAGCTCCTCTGTCGCAGTTGCTTTCCCAGTCGCATCGTCCCCCCGTAACGACCAGAGAGCAATAACACCGGACTACGGCCTCGGTTGGCCGACGGTAAATCCTTTACAAGTCCCATCCTGCAAACCGCCAAAAGGACGATCGTGTATTTGTATCCGCGTCAATCACGAGCCAAGAGAGCGTCGGATACTGCATCCAGCAATGCTCTGGTATCAAATGGCTTCTGAAATACTCTAGAAACAGAAGCTTCGGTCACTCGCCTTTGAGTGGCCAGTTCCTGCCTGCCTGTGATGAAGATGACGGGAAGGTTGGGAAGTCGAGCATTTGCCCTCCGCTGCAGTTCGACTCCATCCATGACCGGCATGCCGACATCAGTGATCAGGCAGTCTACTTCCGACAGCCGATCACCCTGGAGGAGAGATAAGGCAGTGTCATAGGAGCGCACCTTATGCCCGGCTGATTCCAGGAGATCTCCCAGGGACTCAAGTAGATACGGATCATCGTCCACGATCGCGACGACCCACTGACGAGAATTCACTTCACAAAGCTCCTGCATGGCGGGAATGAGTTATCGGAATATCGAGCATGGCTGCAATCCGCACCAGATCGGCAAGTGAGGCAGCCCGCATCTTCTGCATGACCTTGCCTCTGTGAACCTGTAGCGTCACCTCGCGTATTCCGAGCTCTGCCGCCGCCTGTTTGTTCATTAGCCCGCTGACCACGAGCGGAAATACCTCCCGCTCTCGAGGTGTAAGTTCAGCAAAGCGGCGTCGGAGAACGCCCAATTCGTCCTGCTTCGAACGGCGCTCCCGATCTCTCTCAATGCCAGCTTTGATAGCTATGAGCAGATCCGACTCCTGGAAGGGCTTCGTGAGGAAATCAACGGCACCCCGTTTCATCGCCCTGACCGTCGAAGGGATATCCCCATGGCCCGTAATAAACACAACTGGCGGATGATCGCCGCTGGCGATCTGTTCGTGAAACTCAAGCCCGCTTACGCCGGGGAGCTCCACGTCAAGCACGATACAGCTTGGTAAGTCGGGCCGACGGTATTCGAGGTACTCGCTTACCGAGCCCACTGCGACACACCGGAGGCCCGCCGATGCGAGGAAGTCACTGATCGACTCCCGAACATGGACATCGTCGTCCACGAGAAAGATGACCTGGTCGGAACCTTCCACGCCGATTTCTCCGTTCCCTGCCATAAACCAGCGGCAAGCCCGCCCCTTTCGCTAGACTAGCAGACATGGGAGGCATGAGATGTAATAGAAAACAATAATTGCGGGCCTTCTTCAGAGTGCCCCGCTATCCCTCGATTGCGGTGAATGATGATCAAATCACCGCAGGTCGGTTGTCTCTATGCCGCGAGACAGGATTTTCAGCGCGTTCGGAGTTGCGGCAATTGTCAAGTCGTGCCTTGTCGCGCGATAGTGAGGCGTTCGTCGCATTTGACTCTCGCTAAACGTTCAGGATTTGGACCGAGTGCGGCATGCGCAGCAGTCCGCGTTGTTCACGATCGTCGCACTGCCGAACATGGAGTCGCATGATCAACCATGTCGACTGTCATGCGGACGATACGGCCGCCGATCTTCGACATGTTTCGACGAACTAATCGGCGCGGCGCGGCGTAACGACCACTGCGTGGCCTGCTGACCTCAAAGGGGGTGGCGGGGAGCCTGCGGCCGAAGCTACGAGCGCACCTATGATCATTAGAAGAACACGAGCCTACTAACCGCCGGCGACTATCCATAAACCGGCGAGCGCCGTGAGGCCGCCAGCCATTTGGGCGACCCAACGTTGCACTCCGCCAATCGCAGGCCGCGATAGCCCAAGACCTATCCTCACGCCGAGGGCATGAAGCAGAGTAGTCGCGATGACAAACCCTACCAGGAACGGAAACGCTCCCGCTTCACCAAGTTCACCGCCATGTGCGTACCCATGGAAAAATGCGAAGAAGCCGACCAATACCATTCCCACCGATGTTGGAACTTGAAGTGCTGCGAAAGCCAGCAGACCGAGAATGAGAACTGACGCTGCAACGACGGGCTCTGCGAATGGGAGGTCACCACCGAGCATGGACACAACGAAGCCGACGACCATGGTTCCGACAAACGCTGAGGGGATGAGCCATGTGGACCGCCCACCGAGCAGAGCAGCCCACAAGCCCACAGCGATCATCGCCAGAATGTGGTCGAGCCCAAACAAAGGATGAGAGAAGCCTGCGAGAAGCGAGCCATGCTCCTCCGGGTTAAGATGTGCGAACGCCGGCATGACGTTGAACATCAAGGTTACGGTTATGACAAACAGTTGTTTCAACATGTCGAATTCCTTTCTCGGCTCTCAGTCTGAAATTCTATGTAAGAATCGGAGCTCAATGCTTGACTCTCGTTTGGGAGCCTTAAGCAACGACCGGCGGCATATAAGGAAAGATCGTTGACGGTTTCGACGTCACAGACTCCTTGCCGATGCCGAGGCGGATCGGCGCGTTGGCCGCGATGCTGCACATGACGTCGGCGGCATTGTCCGTCAGCGAACGGCCGTTCCACTGTCCAAATCCGAATGTCGCCTGCGTGCCCACCTCGTAGGGTAAGATGTTCGGGAAGAAACGATGGGCGACCGTCGAACCGTAGCCTGCAGGGTCCTCCGAGGTACCGTTGGCGGCGACGACCGCCGCGATGGCGTTGGCAGTCCGGAGACCGTAAGTTGCAAAATCGTCGGCCGGCCGGCCGGCGTTCAGCCTGTTGCCCAGATCCTCGTCGAATTGCGTGAACAGCGGGTGGATCATCGGCAGTCCGATGCGATTGATCGGGCGCCAACCGCCCGCGTCGGTGGCTAACGTCGCAACAGCCCACACGCCGAGGCGCTTGCTAATGGCCCCGATCAGCAGTTCGTCGTCGGGAACCTCGAGCACGATCGAGTATACCGTGTGCCCGGCAAAGAGATTTCGGGCCTTTGCCGGATCCCATCCGACAAGGTTGATCACTGTGCCGTCCTGGAATGCGTGGCCTACCGCGTGAAGGACGTCAGGATCTATCCAAAACGGGTCGGCGGCCTTTCCCGCCCAGAAGCGAAGCCCATCGGCCGTTGTCGCGCCTCGGTTGGTGAACCCATCGATGATCGCCACCCCGGGCGAGTTCGGATCGCTAGCATCCGTCCCATCGATCCGACGCAACATAAAGCGTTGATTGCCATCCGCGTCCGCAGCATCGAATGTTACGCGAAAGGTGATGTCCTCGATCGCATCGCCGTCGAGATCAATCTTGAACTCGTACATTCCCTCCGGATGGTACCCAGGCACCGGAAGTTTGCCAAAAATCGAGTGGCAGACATTAATCGCGAATACCGTGCCTGTCGTCCCACGAAAGACATAGAGGTCAGTGATGTCGAGGCGGATGTCTTGGCGTGCGATCGGGGAATCAAGATGGTGGGACATAACGATCTCCAAAAAAGCTCTACCGGCCGGGCCAGGCGAGTGACGTAGGGTTCAACAGTTGGTCGCGAAAAGCCCGGCCCGGCCGATGTTTTGAGCATGTCGCGCTGGTCGGCGCACGTCCGGCAGTCTTGGCCTGTCCAGAAGTGTGAGCGTTCCCCAATGCCTGCATGGGCAAAGACAGCGGCCTGGAGAAGGCGTACGGAACGTCTTCTCCAGATTGGGTGCTCGACTACTAACCTTTCAGAAAGGACAGGATTTCCGGATTGAACACGTCTGCATGGATGGTAAAGGCGCCGTGGGGATAGCCAGGGTAAAGCTTCAGCGTGCTGTTTTTGATCAGCTCGTGCTGGAGCACCGAAGCATCCTTGTAGGGAACCACTTGGTCGTCCTCTCCCTGCATGATCAGGGTCGGCACGGTGATCGCCTTCAGGTCGTCCGTTTGGTCAGTCTCGGAAAAGGCCTTAATGCCTTCGTACTGTGCAATTGCGCCACCCATCATACCCTGGCGCCACCAATTCTCGATTACACCCTGCGAGACCTTGGCGCCAGGCCGATTGTAGCCGTAGAACGGGCCGGAGGCGACGTCGAGATAGAACTGCGACCGGCTGGCCGCTAGCGCCTTGCGAAAGCCATCGAACACCTCGATCGGCGTACCCCCAGGATTGGAGGGGGTCTTCAGCATCAGGGGCGGAACCGAGCTGATCAAAACGGCCTTGGCGACGCGGCGCTGCGGCTCGCCATATCTGGCT
>NZ_RZPH01000589.1:0-3809 GCF_004022825.1 Mesorhizobium sp. M7A.F.Ca.CA.004.04.2.1 | reverse complement strand
GATGATGATTGTGCTGAGAAAGCGGAACACGAGGGACGGGAACGTGCTCTGCTGCACAAGGCCCGTGACGGCTTGCGCCGGGATGACCAGGAGCGTGATCAGCCCGGCGAGAGCGACCGTTACGCCCAGACCGAATATGTCGTACATGGTGCGCGATCGGGCCGCGACGATGTGGTGCCACGCAATGCCGACGATTGCGGTGATGAGGATACCCATGACACCAGCACCCGCACCCTGTCCGCCGAGATGGATGCGATAAACAATGGAGCCGAACGTGGCGATGAGCATTGCCGGCCATCCGCCAAAGAACGCGGCAGCAGCAATGAAGGCGGCGCGCAGATCGACGACGAAGCCGGAGACGGACAGGGCCGTCGCCATGGAAATGATCGCGCCCACGCACATGACCACGCCGAGAAGCAGCGACTGCATCCGCCGCGAGAGACGCCCGGTGAAATCCGCCACAAGGTCCCAGGCGACCACGAGGATGGAGACCAGGGCAAGGTTGGCGAGGAGTGAGTGCCAGATGTCAGTCATGACTTCGGCTCCTTTTTTCCGATAAATACCGACAAAACCTATCCGAGGTCTAAAGAAGCTGCCCGGCCATGCCGTTCTATTCCCTTTTGGGCACATGGGACCCGAGAGTACCTTTGCGATCTTCCATGAAGCCGATCAGCTCATGATTCGACGGTGTCGTAAGCGCAGATGAGCAAGAGGCATCGCGGCAAATTCGGGTCTTGCACATGATCTGTAAAGTGTCGCCTTGAACATCTCCTTCTTTCCATACATAGGTCGACCAGGTGGGTGGCGGCTCAACATGGAACTTCAATGAACCTCCCTATCTTCGCCATCAACCTCGATCGCGAGACCCAGCGCTGGAGCGAATTGCTCGCCAGCGCCGAAGCGGCGGGACTGACCTTGCAGCGCATTGCCGCCGTCGACGGTCGGGCGCTTGCTGAAAAAGACTGGACGGAGATCGATCTTCCAGCCGCGCGCAAGCTGAGCGGGCGCGACATCCTTTCGGGCGAATATGCCTGTTACCGCAGCCATATCCGGGCGCTGGAAACGTTCCTGGCCGGTGGCAGCGCCCATGGCCTGATTGTCGAGGACGACGTCCTCTTCAGCGAAAGCACCATGCGGCGCATCGAGGCCATCATCGCGGCGGTGCCGGATTTCGATGTCATCAAGCTGACCAACCATCGCATGAGCTTCTTCATGCGCGCGGTCGAGACGGCGGAAGGCGATGAGATCGGTCGTGCGCTGCATGGCCCGCAAGGCTCGGCCGCCGCCTATCTGGTGACGCGAGAGGGCGCGCAGGGTCTGTTGTCGGCGCTCGCCGTAATGAAAATGCCATGGGACGTCGCGCTCGAGCGCTTTTGGGATACTGGCCTGAAAGTCTATTCGGTCCGCCAAAACGTGCTTGGCTTCGCCGCCAGCAGTGGGATCTCGGGCATAGCCGGTCCCTCGGGAAGCTACAAATCCGCAAGGCTGGGCGGGCCGAGCCGGCTACGTGCCGGGGTGTTACGGGCCAGCGACGAACTGCGCCGCCTGCATCACGTCCTGCTGCCGCCCCCTCTGCCGCGAGATGCCCTGGATGATGCCAAGGACAACGCGCCGCGCCACACCTTGCTTCTGTTGCTTGCGGCACTCGCCATTCTCGCTTTGGTCTCCGCGGTGTGGCGCGAGGCCGACACCTACCGCTATGCGGGCCTGGCGCTGGCCCTGGTCGCGGTCATCCGCTGGTTCAGAGTGGACTTGTGGACCTACAGCAAACCGCTGATCGGTTGGGTCGGCTTCCTGTGTCTGGGCTGGTCGCTCTACGTCTTCATCCGACTGGCGATCGTCTATTTCGGCACCCACCAGTTGGGTGGCGCCGAAGGCATTTACATGTTTCCGCTGTTCTACGCGACGACCGGCTTCGCGTTTCTGCTGTTTGTCAGGCAACCCGCACGGCTCGTGCTCTGGTTCATGATCCTCAGTCTCGTCTTCCTAGCGGCGGACACCTTCTATTCGGACATGTTTCAAGGCGTCCAACCTGCCCCGTGGCTTTTCAACAATCCCATCCACGCGTCGGTGGCGGCCGGTTTCATCTTCCTCTGCACGCTGCAATTCATGGCCTACTCGGCGCAGAGAACGGACCTCGGAAAAGCAACCAAGAACCTGCATTGGGCCCTGTCGACAGCCGTCCTGCTGCTTGCCCTCGTCAATATCATCGAGATGCGCTCAAAGGGAGTGTGGCTTGCGCTTGCGCTCGCTCTGCTCTTGTTGGCGGTCATGACCCTGGCGAGAGGCCATCGCCGCGAACTGTTGGTTTCGGGTGGCGTGCTGGTGATCGTGGCGGCCGGCATTGTCGCGGCACACAACATCTTCTCGTCCACCGCCGACGATACCATGGCATTCGTCAAAACCTTGGTTCCGGATGTGTTCAGGCATGGGGTCCTCCCCGCCTTCGACCGCGCCATCGCGAGCGACGCGGTTCCGCTTGCAGCCAAGGAAAGGCTGATGCTGTGGGCGGATGCGATCAATATCTGGAAGCGCCACCCGATCTTCGGAGCCAGTTCCAGCTGGCTGACCGAATGGCAGAGCAGAACCTATCATCCCATGATCTTCAATGTCTTCCACAATGGTTATCTGGAGATTGCCGTGCGTTATGGGGTGGTCGGACTGGCGTTCTTTGCCTTTCTCTACACCTGGTCGGCCAGGCAGGTTCTGCTGGCCATGCGAGCCAAGCTCGTCGCTCCGGCCGCATGGTCCTGCTACATCTCCACACTGGTCTTCTTCGCCCTAACCATCCTCACCAATTCCAACAACCGGCTGGCCATGGGCGAGGCCTTCATGTGGTTTGCCGCAGCGTTCGGCTTCTATTGTTTTTATGTTCGCCAGCAGAAGAACCTTGTCGCGCCGCGGACCTATTTTTAGGGCCTGCCGGCGCAGCACGTATCTGACCAGCCGATTGCGACCAATCCACCTTTGACGCCCCGCTCAATTTCCCGATAATCGGGAAAGTCGATGCCAAAATCGATGGCTTATCGCCGGCAACCCCTTCGTTACGATCGACACGGATCACAGACAGGGGTTGTCACGGACATGCTGACGGACAGGCAGGCACGCGAGGCGGTGGAGCAGTACCGCGAGGAAGGATACGCGGTCGTTCGACAATTCGTCGACGGCGACGAGATGATCCGGCTGAAGAAGGAAACCGATGCGGTCTATGCCGAAGGCCTCAAGCATCACGCCACCTTCCGGCACGGCAACCTGAATTTCCAGATCCTGCCTGAATCGGACTTTGGCCAACGCTATGTGCTGCAGGCTTACTGGTTTTCCTGGATCAATTCCTATTTCGAAGAATTCCGCCGCAATCCCGACTATCTGAAGCTGCTCGAGAGCCTGATCGGCCGTGACATAAGGCAGATCGCCCAACAGCTGCACTGGAAGCCGCCCGGCGCCAATGTCACGGGTTATCGCTTCCACCAGGATTTGCGCTTCCGTAACCAGGCGGCCTTCGACAATGTCGCCGACGCCACCGTGACAACAGGCCTCGCGGTCGATCGGGCGACGCTGGACAATGGCTGCCTTCAGGTCGTGCCCGGCAGCCACAAGCTCGGCTATCTCGGCCTGTCGGACGAGGGAACCGGCGAGCTGATGAAGGGCCTGACCGCCGAAGAAGAGTTGCGCAAAGTCGGCATCGACCCGGCGACCATCGTTCCGCTGGTGCTAGAGCCGGGCGACCTTGCTTTATGGGGGCTGCTTACCGTGCACGGCTCCTCGCCCAACAAATCGCAGCACGACCGGGCCTTTGCGCTGTCCAGCTA
>NZ_RZPH01000588.1:0-3819 GCF_004022825.1 Mesorhizobium sp. M7A.F.Ca.CA.004.04.2.1 | reverse complement strand
CCATGTCATCGAGCCAATGGCGCAGGTCTTCATGCGTCCGAACGAGCAATATGTCGGCGGCCTCTCAGTGCCCAACGAAGACGCCCAAAGCATGGTCTTCGACGCGACCACCTTGTTCGAGCGCGACAAGTTCTCCGGTTACGACCGCGTCGAAGGCGGTTCGCGCGCCAATGTCGGCCTCCGCTATTCCGGCTCGTACAACAATGGCTGGGGTACCAATGCCATTTTCGGCCAATCCTATCAGATCGGCGGCGAGAACTCCTTTGCCGCGCCGGATCTGGTCAATGTCGGCGCCAATTCCGGCCTCGACACGACCAAATCCGACTATGTCGGCCTGTTCGGCATCAACAGCCCCAACGGCTTCGCGGCCTCGGTCAGCGGCCGTTTCGACGAACAGAGTTTCGAGGTCCGCCGTGCCGAGGTGAAGGCCGCCTATTCCGGCCTGCCTGTGTCGCTGAGCGCCAAATACGCCTTCATCCAGGCCCAGCCGCTGTACGGTTTCACGGAAGACCGTCACGAAGTCACACTTGGTGCATCCACGCATCTGGCCGAAAACTGGCGCGTCTTCGGCACAGGAACCTACGACCTGCAGCAAAGCCTGCTGGTCAAGGACGGTGTCGGCTTCGCCTACAACGATTCCTGCTTCACTTATCTGATGACCTACTCGCAGTCGCGCGATCTGAACACCAGGGAGGTGTCGCAGACCATCGGCTTCAATCTGTCGTTCCGCACCCTCGGCGAATTCGGCTCGTCGACCAGTGCCATCGACACGATCCAGTAACAATCGGCGACATCGTTTCGCCGCATAGGGCTGGCACGGATTTCGCGCACCTGGAAAGATGAAATTGGGCGGGACCGGGATAGAATTGGGATACCAACGATGAGGAAATACCTCTTTTCAGCAGGTTTCGCGTTGCTCGTGGCGGCGACGTCCGTGTCGATCACTGCAATGACGCCGCCGGCTTTCGCCAGCGAGATCAAATACGTCGTCAACAACATTCCGGTCACCACCGGCGACATAGCCCATCGCGCCGCCTTCCTGAAGCTGCAGCGCAAGAAGGGCGATGCCGGCCAGGAAATGATCGACCAGACGCTGCGTATGGCCGAGGCCAAGCGGCTTGGCATCCGCATCAGCGACGCACAGGTCGAGGCGGCGTATCAGCGCTTTGCCTCGAGCAACAAGATGCAGCTCAGCCAGCTTGACGGCGTCATGGAGAAGTCAGGCGTCACCAAGAGCCACTTCAAGGAATTCATCCGCGCCCAGATGGCCTGGAACCAGGCTTTGAGCGCGCGCTACCGTTCCGGCGACGGCACCGGTGCCGTCAGCGAGCAGGATCTCGTGAGGAAGATGCTCGAAAAAGGCGGCGCCAAACCGAGCGCCACCGAATACATGCTGCAGCAGGTCATCTTCGTGGTTCCGGCGGCTGAACGCAGCGCGACGCTGGGCCAACGCAAGCGCGAGGCCGACGCCATGCGCACCCGCTTCAACGGCTGCAACACGACGCGCGAATTCGCCAAGGGCCTGATCGACGTCACCGTTCGGGATCTGGGCCGGGTGCTGGCGCCGCAGCTGCCGCCGGACTGGGCCGAGCAGATCAAGGCGACCAAAGTCGGCGGTGCCACTGCCACGCGCGAAACCGAACGCGGCGTCGAATTCATCGGCATCTGCTCGTCGCGCGAAGTGTCCGACGACAAGGTCGCCCAGATGGCGTTTCAGGCCGAAGGCTCCGGCGGCGACAAGGATGCCGACGCGCTCAGCAAGAAATATGTCGACGAGCTGAAGGCAAAAGCCCGCATCGTCAAGCGCTGACGTGAGCAACGCAGTGACTGCGCTCGCGTTGAGCGCCGGCGATCCGTCCGGCATTGGGCCGGAGATCGCCATCGCCGCCTTTATGGCGCGCGAAGCTGCCGCCCTGCCCCCCTTCTACCTGCTCGCCGATCCGGCGCTGATCGCCTCCCGGGCGCGCCTGCTCGGCATTTCGCTGCCGGTCGTCGAAACGACATCAGCGCAAGCGGCGCAGGTCTTTGCCCGCGCCTTGCCGATCGTTCCACTGACTGCCCGCTGCATCGACAGTCCCGGCCGGCCGGATCCGGCCAATGCGGCCGCCACCATCGAGGCCATCGACCGCGCCGTCGCCGATTGCCTTGCCGGCGAAGCCTCGGCCGTGGTCACCTGCCCCATCGCCAAGAAGCCGCTCTACGACGCCGGCTTTCGCTTCCCCGGCCACACCGAGTATCTGGCGCATCTGGCGGCCCGGCACAGCGGCGTCGAGGCGATGCCGGTGATGATGCTGGCAGGACCCGACCTGCGCACCGTTCCCGTCACCATCCACATCGCGCTGGCCGAGGTGCCGAAGGCACTGACCACCGAGCTGATCGTCGCCACCGCGCGCATCACCGCCGCCGACCTTACCGGCCGCTTCGGCATCGCCAAGCCACGGCTGGCGATTGCCGGGCTCAACCCGCATGCCGGCGAAGGCGGCGCCATGGGCCTCGAGGACGAGCGGATCGTGCGCCCGGCGGTCGACATCCTGCGTGCCGATGGCATCGACGCTTTCGGCCCTTTGCCGGCCGACACGTTGTTCCATGTCCGGGCGCGGGCGGGCTACGACGCGGCCCTTTGCATGTATCACGACCAGGCGCTGATCCCGGCCAAGGCGCTGGCTTTCGACGAGGCGGTCAATGTCACGCTCGGCCTGCCCTTCATCCGCACCTCGCCCGACCACGGCACGGCCTTCGACATCGCCGGCAAGGGTGTGGCGCGGCCCGACAGCCTGATAGCGGCGCTGAAGCTTGCCCGGCGGCTGGCCGACACGAACACGAAGGCGGTTGCGGTATGAGATCTCGGGCATGAGCATCGACGGGCTGCCGCCGCTGCGCGAGGTGATCGAGCGTCATGGGCTGCGGGCAAAGAAGGCGCTCGGCCAGAATTTCCTGCTCGACCTCAACCTCACCGGCAAGATCGCGCGCACCGCCGGCGACTTGTCCGATGCAACCGTGATCGAGGTCGGTCCCGGTCCCGGCGGGCTGACCCGCGCCCTGCTTTCCAACGGCGCGCGTCACGTCATCGCCATCGAGCGTGACGAACGCTGCCTAGCGGCCCTTGCCGAAGTGTCCGATCATTATCCCGGCCGGCTGGAGGTTGTTTCCGGCGATGCGCTGAAGACGGATTTCGCAGGCCTTGCCAGCCGAGCGACCGGCAATGGCGGTCCGGTCAAGATCGTGGCCAACCTGCCCTACAATATCGGCACGGAGCTGCTGGTGCGCTGGTTGACGGTCAGCGACTGGCCGCCTTTCTACACCTCGATGACTTTGATGTTCCAGCGCGAGGTGGCCGAGCGCATCGTCGCGCCTGCCGGCAGCGACAGCTATGGCCGGCTGGGGGTTCTTGCCGGCTGGCGGACGGAGGCGAGGATCGCCTTCGACGTACCGCCACAGGCATTCACGCCGCCGCCAAAGGTCACCTCCTCGGTGGTGCATCTGGTGCCGCGCCCGACGCCCCTGCCCGCCGAGGTGAAGAAACTCGGCCGCGTCACAGAAGCCGCTTTCGGCCAACGTCGCAAGATGCTGCGGCAGAGCGTGAAAAGCCTCGGCGGCGAGGCCCTGCTCGAACGCGCCGGCATCGATCCGACACGCCGCGCCGAGACGCTCAGCGTCGAGGAATTCGTGCGGCTGACCAATGCCGTGTAGCTCTCTTCTCCCCGTTTACGGGGAGAAGATGCCGGCAGGCAGATGAGGGGGCAGCACGAACCTTGAAATGCCAGCACCGCCCCTCATCCGGCCCTTCGGGCCACCTTCTCCCCGTGAACGGTGCGAAGG
>NZ_RZPH01000587.1:0-3840 GCF_004022825.1 Mesorhizobium sp. M7A.F.Ca.CA.004.04.2.1 | reverse complement strand
GCCGAGTTGCGTGCGCCGATAGAGGTAGCTCATGCCGAAAACCAGCGCGACCGCCAGATAGACGATCAGATGATGCTTGAAGAATGCAGGCCCGATGACCGGGATGTCCGAAAGCAGCGGAATGACGGTCGCATCCGCCGCGGGCAGGCGCGGGTAGCTGCGTGAGAACTGGAAATGGTGGAGCAGTGCCGTCAGGCCCTCGAGCCCCAAGGTCAGCGCGATGCCGATGACGATCTGGTTCAGCCCGATGCGCACGCAAAGCAGCGCCATGACAAGCGCCACCGCAGCACCCCCGGCGGCACCGGTGAGAAAACCCAGCCACAGCGACCCGGAATAGAAAGCGCCGACAAAGCCGAGATAGGCGCCGGCCAGCATCATGCCTTCGATGCCGATATTGAGCACGCCCGCCTTCTCGGAGATCTGCTCGCCGAGCCCGGCAAGCAGCAGCGGGATCGCCGCGGTGACGGCGCCGAACAGGAGCGCGCTGAGAAAGACTTCGCTGAACAGCCCGGTCATGCCTAGGCCCTCCGCGACTGGTTGTATCGGTGATCGAAATATTCGGCGAGCGCGAGCACGATCAGCACGATGGAAACCAGCACCAGAGTGAAATGATTGGGCACGCCGAGCCGGCGCGCCGCGCTCTCGCCGCCGATCGAAAGCACCGAGAGCAGGAACACGAAGCCGATTGCCGCAAAGCCGTTCATGCGGGCGAGAAACACGGCGGGAATCACGGCAAGCCCATAGGCGGGATTCCAGTCGGCGCGGACATTGCCCTGGACGCCGATGATGTCGACGGCGCCGGCAAGCCCGGCCAGCCCGGCCGAAATGGCGAAGACGGCGACGGTCAGGCCGGGGACACCGAGTCCCGAGTGAACCGCCGCGCGTGGATTGGCGCCGACGATCCTCAGCTTCAGCCCGAACGCCGTGCGCGTCATCACCAGATGCACGATGACGATCGCCGCCAGCCCAAGCAGCAAGCCGCTGGTGATGGTCGTTTCGAACAGGCGCGGCAACCGGTCTTCCACCGGCAGCGTACGGGTCTGCGGCACGGTCGTGTTGGGGTCGCGAAACGCCAGCTTGACCAGCACATTGGCGAGCGAGGTGCCGAGGAACGTCATCATCAGCGTGGTGATGATCTCGTTGACGCCCTGATAGGCACGCAGCAGGGCCGGCACCAGCGACCAGATCATCGCCACCACCATGGCGATGAGGAACGAGCAGACCAGCGCCAGCCAGGCTGGCATGACCTGCACGAACATAGGAGCGCTGGCCGCCGCCGTCACCGCGCCGAGCAGGAACTGGCCGTCGCCGCCGAGATTCCACATGCCGGCGCGAAAGGCCACGATCAGGCCGGCGGCAAGAAACAGCAGCGGCGCCATGCGCGTCAGCGTCTGCTGGATGCCGAGCGGCGAGAACAGTCCTTTCTCCAGCACGAAGCCGTAGTAGGCGAGCGGGTCGACGCCGACCGCAAGCAGGATACAGCCGGCTATGACGAGAGCGATGAGGATCGGGCCGAGCGTCATCAGCAGCCGATGCGCGATGTCGCGGCGCGTCCTTGCCCCGCTCGTGGCATCGAGTGCGGTGGCACTGACCGTGGGTGCGGTGTCGATGCTCATGCGGCAAGTCCGATCATCAGGCGACCGACCTTGGTGCGGGCATCGTCGGCATTCTCGACGGTGCCGACCAAAGCTCCGTCGGCGATGACGGCGATGCGGTCGCACATGCCAAGCAATTCCTCGAGGTCGGTGGAGATCAGCAGCACCGCAAGGCCACGCGCCGCCGTGTCGCGAATGCGCTGGCGCGACGCCAAAGTGTTGGCGAGATCGAGCCCGTAGGTCGGCTTGTTGAAGATCACCACCTTGGCGCCCTCAGCCAGTTCCCGTGCCAGAAGCACCTTCTGGATGTTGCCGCCGGACAGCCGCGCGACAGGCGTCTTCAGGCTCGGCGTACGCACGTCATATTCGCGCACGAGCTGGGCGGCGCGCTTGTCGATCTCCGCGCGCTGCTCGACGCCGTTGCGCCAGAACGGGGCCGCGCCGACCTGCTTGAGGAAGAAGTTGATCGAGACCGGGAAGGTTCCGACAGTGCCCTCGCCCAGCCGGTCGTCGGTCAGGTAGCGAAGGCCGCGCCGGCGGCGCTCGCCGACGCTCAGCGTCTCGATGGCGGCGCCGTCCAGCCGTATCGAGCCGCCGGCAGCTGTACGCTGGCCGGCCAGCGCTTCCGCCAGTTGCTTCTGGCCGTTGCCGTCGATGCCGGCAATGCCCAGGATCTCGCCCGGGCGGATGTCGAAGGAGATCGACGACAGGCCCGGCGCATTGTCCGTCGGCGCGACCGCCAGATCTGCGACCTGAAGCAGCGGGGCCGCTTCTGCTCGGGCAGTGCGGACCGGACGCTCGACGGCTTCCGGATCATCCTTCTGCTTGCCGAACATCAATTCCACGATCTCCGAGACGATCTCCTGTTCGCCCAGCGCGCGAAACCGCTCGGGCGGGATCTCGCCGACCTTGCGGCCGAGCTTCAGCACCGAGATGCGATCGCCGAAGGCAGCCGCCTCCTTGAGCTTGTGGGTGATGAAGACGATCGCCAGGCCCTGCTCGACAAGGCGGCGCATCAGTGCGCCGAGTTCGTCGATGCCTTTCGGCGTCAGCATGGAGGTGGACTCGTCAAGGATGAGCAGCCGGCTGTTGCGCAGCATCGCGCGCAGAATCTCGACCTGCTGCTGCTCGCCGAGCGACAACTCCGATACCTTGGCTTGAAGCTTGACGGTGATGCCGAGCGTGCCGGTGATCTCGGCGACGCGCGCCGCCAGTTCCTCGGTCCTGGGGCGCTGCCACCACGGCCCGCCAAGCAGGAGATTTTCCGCCACCGTCAGCGTCGGCACCAGCATCATGTGCTGGAATACAGTGCCGATGCCGAGTGTCAGCGCATGGCGCGGCGAGGTGATCGGCGTCGGTTTGCCGTCGACCAGTATGCGTCCTTCGTCCGGCTGCTGCAGGCCGGACAACATGCCGATCAGTGTCGATTTTCCAGCGCCGTTCTCGCCCAATAGCACATGCACTTCGCCCGGGCGGATCGACAGGTCGACGCTGTCATTGGCAACGATGCCGGGGAACCGTTTGGTCACGCCTTCAAGCGCGACGATGTCGCGCCCTGCAACGGACGATGAAGAAAAACCGCTCATGAAAGCCCAGCACCAAAAAAACGGGAATCGTCCGGAGGGGTGAACGGATCACCCCTCCGGCAGCCGGCCGTGATCGCCTTACTGGGCGACGCTGGTCATCAATGCCCTGACGGCGGCCGCGTCATAGACCGGCTCAACCTTGATCTTGCCGGAAATGACGTCCTCGCGCAGCGCCTGGATTTCCGTCCAGGCATTGTCCGGGATCGCAGCGGTCTTCAGCAGCTTGACCGAGTCGTCCTTGAGGCCGATCGTATAGTGTTTGGTGCCGAACGTGTCGGCCTTCAGGTCGGCAATCATCGCCGCATAGACCGGCTCGATGTTCCACACCACCGACGACAGCAGGAAGCCCTTGTCGATCGGTGACTTGTCGCCGATGACGTCGATGAAATAGACCTTGCCGCCATCGGCTGCCTTGGTCGTCTCGACCGCCTGCAGCATGCCGAAGCTCGAACCGTTGCCTTGGCCGAAGATGATGTCGGCACCCGATGCGATCACGCTTTCGGTGACGCGCTTGCCGCCGGCCGCGTCGCTGTAGGCGGCAGGGCCGATCACCGCATAGGTGATCTTGACGTCAGGGTTTTCCGCCTTCACGCCTTGTGCGAACGCCGCCGACTGCGAATTCCACGATGGCGGTTCGCCCGAGACGACGATGCCGACCG
>NZ_RZPH01000586.1:0-3841 GCF_004022825.1 Mesorhizobium sp. M7A.F.Ca.CA.004.04.2.1 | reverse complement strand
TTCTGAGACATCGCCAGCGCCATCACGAGTTCTTGAACGCAAACGGTTCCGGGAACCTCCTAACCACAAGTTGGTTTGGAGGACAGGTACAGCTTCAAAGGTGGAGAATGTCCATGGCCCGTGCCCGATCCGTATTGGTGGCCGCCAGGCGTCCGTTGCATAAAACGCCGATGGCAGTCGCAAATGCGTGTTTCGTCGGCACATTGCTGACCGACGCTGCCTATTGGCAAAGCGCTGAAATGATGTGGGCCGATTTCTCCGCCTGGCTGCTGCTTGCCGGCCTGCTTGTAGGCGTGCTCGCGGTTCTTGCAGCACTGGTCGATTTGTTTACCGACCGGCTTTCCGGTGAAGCCGGGCGCGTATGGCCATATCTCCTCGGCAGCCTCATCGTGCTCGTCATGTCGCTCTTCAACGCACTGGTGCACAGCCGGGATGCCTGGACCTCGGTCGTGCCGACGGGGCTCATCCTGTCCGCCGCCGCCGTGATCGTTATTCTCTTGGTGGGCCTGCTGGGATGGAGTTCCGGCCGCACTCAGGTGGAGGTGGTCGAATGAATGTCTCCGCCAGACATATCCCGCGTATCGCCAGCCTCGGTCTGCTGTGCGGATCGATTTTGGTGCTGCCCGCATGCAGCGACAACGAACCGGATCCCACCGATCAGGTCGGAGCGAACCCGACGCTGCCTGAACCGATCCAGTATCTGGTGCCGCCGATGCATGTCGCGTCGGTCATCGGTTGGAAACAGGAGGAAAGGCCGACGGTCGCCAAGGGTTTGCAAATCCAGGCCTTCGCCAAGGGCTTGAAGCATCCGCGCTCGCTTTACACATTGCCGAATGGTGACGTTCTGGTGGTCGAATCCGTGGCGCCGCCCGGTGCAGCGATCAAGCGGCCGAAAGACCTGGTCATGGGCTGGATCGAGTCCATGGCGACGTCGGGCGGCGGCACCGAAGGAAGCAACCGTATCACTCTGCTGCGCGATACCAACGGCGATGGTGTGCCCGATGTCCAGGAGGTTTTTCTCGATCATCTCAATTCGCCCTTTGGTGTGGCGCTGGTCGGCAACGATCTCTACGTCGCCAACACCGACGCCATCGTGCGGTACCCCTACACGTCGGGCGACACCAAGATCACCGCCCCGGGCACCGTGCTGACGCCGTTGCCCGGCGGGCCTATCGATCACCACTGGACAAAGTCTCTCGTGGCCAGCCGCGACGGGTCTCTGCTTTATGTCGGCATCGGATCCAACAGCAACATCACCGAGAACGGCATCCAGGCGGAAAAGGACCGGGCCGCCATCTGGGAAGTCGACAGGGCCACTGGCCGTTATCGTGTTTTCGCGAGCGGCCTGCGCAACCCCAACGGACTGAGCTGGGAGCCGCAGAGCGGCGCGCTGTGGGCTGTTATCAACGAGCGCGACGAGCTCGGTCCTAACCTGGTTCCCGACTACATGACCTCGGTCAAGGACGGCGCGTTCTATGGTTGGCCGTACAGCTACTATGGCCAGCATGTCGACCCGCGCGTGATGCCGCAGCGGCCGGACCTGGTCGCCAAGGCGATCCCTCCCGATTATGCCTTGAGTTCCCACGTCGCACCTCTGGGCTTGGCGTTCTACACTGGAACCAACCTGCCGGACCTGTATCGCAACGGCGCCTTTGTTGGCGAGCATGGCAGCTGGAACCGCAAGAGCTTCAACGGCTACAAGGTCGTTTTCGTGCCGTTCAAGGACGGTCATCCAGACGGCAAGCCGCAGGATGTCGTCACCGGTTTCCTCGACAAGGACAACAAGGCGCACGGGCGGCCGGTCGGTGTTGCCGTCGACAAATCGGGCGCGTTGCTGATCGCCGACGATGTCGGAAACACGGTCTGGCGCGTAACTTCCGCGAGCCAGTAGGCACCTGCATAAACGCGGATCGCTTCACCTATCTCGGTGCAAATTCCGCCAGCGCCTTGACGAATTCTGCCGGTGCCTCGATCGGCAGGAATTCGCCGCAGTTGGCGATCATGTGACCTTGCAGGTTCTTTGCGCCAGACAGCCTGCGTCGGAATCGCTCATCGCTGTCTGTCCTCCAGTAGTGGTCAGTGCCCCTGTGAGCCGGCTGGACCGTCACCAAGTGGGAGGAGGGGGCCGTCTCGCCCCCGGCCTGTTGGTCCGCTTGGCGGAACAAGCATTCAACCCTGGCGTTAAATGCCGGGCGCTCCCGCAACGGGCGAATGGGCTGTCGCGACGTCGTCGCGGCGATTTGCAATTAGGACAATGCAGGGAGATCCAGATGCCGCTTACGGCCTTCGCACTCAATTGCTCGCTCAAAGCTTCGAACGACAGGGAAAAATCCTCCACCGATCGGTTGCTCGCCGATGTCCTGGCGGCGCTGATGCAATACGAGGTGAAGGGCGAGATCGTGCGTGCGCTCAGTCACGATATCAAGCCCGGCGTGCTCTCCGACATGGGCGAGGGCGACGATTGGCCGAAACTCAGAGAAAAAATACTGGCGGCCGACATTTTCGTACTCGGCCTCCCGATCTGGCTTGGCCAGCCCTCGAGTGTGGCCAAGCGCGTCCTGGAGCGGATGGATGCGTTTCTCGAGGAGACCGATGACAAAGGGCGCATGCCGGCAGCAGGAAAGGTGGCCTTGGTGGCCATCGTCGGCAATGAGGACGGTGCGCATCACTGCCAGGCGGAATGCTTTCAGGCACTGAACGATGTTGGCTTCACCATCCCGGCCAATGGCGGGGTCTACTGGGTCGGCGAGGCCATGCAGGAGGTTAACTATGTCGATCTGCCGGCGACTCCGGAAAAGGTCTCGGGTGCGATCGAAATGGCAGCATCAAACGCCGCCCATCTCGCTGGATTGCTGAAAGACCGGGGCTACTTGGGCGTCTCGGGGTGACCTTTGTTCGCCTGACATCCTTGAACCTGGCAGCGTCGATGCGGTCTCAGTCGGGAACAGGAAGGCTTGTAGCGAGTTCATAATCACATCAGCCGGCGACCGCCGCTCCCTCTAAGGCGCGAAGCCGCAAACAGGAGAGCAAGTCACGGGTCTCGGCACAATTCTTATCATCATTCTGATCATTGCATTGCTTGGCGGTTTTAGTGGGCTTGGCGGCGGGCCATTCTACGGCACCGGCTATTACGGCGGCGGCGGCCTCGGTCTTCTGCTGCTTATAGTCATTATCCTGGTCGTGCTCGGGCGTCTCTAGCCCTCGCGATGCGGTGGCAGGGTGTATCACCTGCCGCTTGCAGTCCCTTTTGCGGGTTGCTTTGAATCCATAGCAGCCCAGCAATGGCGGTCCGCCCTCTGGAGGGCGGACCACTGCTCGGACATATCAGGTCAAAATCAGGACGATCTTGAACGTATCCGGATCAACGATCACGATCCGGCCGTCCGCAAGCACGAAATACTCGTAGCTTTCGTAAGCGGGAACGATCTTGACGATACGAGCCGGCAAACGATGCAGCCTGACCTTTTGCCGCGGAACTTCGACGCCGACGGTGATGTCAAAATCGACGTTGGACACAGGCTCCACTTTCGTCTCCCGGATGATCTGGGTGACTTCGGTTTTCTGCTCCACCGTCACGTTGTTGATGGAACCGGTCGACGTCGTATCCTGCGTCGAGGCCTTGCCCTGGACCTGCTCGTCGGTTTGCGTCTTGGTCTTGTCCTGAGCCTGCTGGTCGGTGGTGGTGCCGGCCTTGCCTTGAGCCTGCTCGTCGGTTTGCATCTTGGCCTTGTCCTGAGCCTGCTGGTCGGTGGTGGTGCCGGCCTTGCCCTGAGCCTGCTCGTCAGTCTTCAGCTTGGTCTTGTCCTGAGCCTGCTGGTCGGTGGTGGCGCCCTTCCTGTGC
>NZ_RZPH01000585.1:0-3842 GCF_004022825.1 Mesorhizobium sp. M7A.F.Ca.CA.004.04.2.1 | reverse complement strand
GGCTGCATCTGCCGCCCAATATGCTGGTCCCGCCAAGCATGACCGCGGCAATGGCGTCGAGCGCCAGCGTGCTGCCGATCGTCATCTCCACATTGCGATAGGTGGCGACATAGAACGTGGCGGCAATGCCAGTCAGCACACCGCTGATGACGAAGGTCATGAAGCGGATCTTGATCACCGGGATGCCAGAAAGCCGCGCTTTTTCCTCCGAATTGCCGATCGCCAGCAGATGCAGCCCATAAGGGGTTCGCCGCAGCGCCAGCCAGACGGCCAGATAGGCAACGGCAATCACCAGGGCAGGGACGGGGACGCCGAGCACGCTGGTTGCAAGAAGATCTGTAAGGCTCGAGGGCAGGCCCGAAAGCCATTGCCCTCCGAGAAGTACGAAGACGGCGGTGCGGTAGACACCAAGCAGGCCGAGTGTACCGACAATTGCCGGAACGCGGCCGAGGACAACGACGGCGGCGGTCACGCATCCCAGCAGCGCACCGACCAAAGGGCCTGCAATGAGCGCCAGCAGCGGATTGCCGCCGGCGCCGAGCACACGCCCGATGGCGATGGCCGCCAGACCCATGACGATGCCGATCGAGACATCGATGCCGCCCATGGCGAGCAGCAGGGTCATGCCAAGGCCGATCAGCAGCAGTTCGACACTGTTGCGCAAGACCGTGGCTGCATTGCCTGATGTCGCGTAGTGCGGCGATGCGACAGAAAAGATGACGATCGCCAGCAAACAGGCGACAAACAGAGACCACTCCCGCCCGTTCATGGAGAAGACACCGTTTCCAAACTGCCGCACCACGTTCATCTCAGAGCTCAGAAGTTGAACTTGTCGACATTGTCCTTGGTGAAGACGGCCGGCGGCCCGAGAAGCAAAATGCCCTTGGCGGCATCATAGGTGACGGGCTTTTCCAGGCCGACGACCTTGTTTTCCGCTTCGAAGCTCTTACCGTCGATCAGCTGTTTGCCGGCCCAGACCGTGAGATAGCCGAGTTGCTCGGGATCCCAGAGAACGGTGAAGCCGAAGGCTCCGCTCTTCAGGTAAGACCGTGCCGTGTTCGGGCTGCAGTAGCCGGCACCGATGACCGAGCCGATCTTGCCTGCGGTTTCGATGGCCTGGGCTACGCCCGGGCATGTCGAGGAGGCGACGGCGATGATCGCCTTGATGTCCGGGTTGGCCGCCATCAGATCGCCTGATATTTGCGCGGCGCGTTCGGCGGTGCCGCCGGCGAATTGCGGCGCGAGCAGCTTCAGCTTCGGATATTTGGCGGTGGCTTGCTTCTGCATGAAGCCGATCCAGGCGTTGAGATTGGACGCCGTTGCCTCGCCGGAGACGATGCCGATGGTTGCGTCCTCGCCGACGCGCTTGACGAGTTCGTCGACAATGGTTGTGCCGAGGCCTTCGTCGGTCGCCTGCGCCACATAGACGGCGCGGCCGCTGTCGGGCGCGTCGCTGTCGCTGGTGAACAGCTTGATGCCTTTCGCCTTGGCGCTCTCGACCACGGGTGCGATGCTGGAGGCATCGAGGACGCTGACCGAGATCGCCTCGACGCCCTGATCGATCAGGTTCTGGACGATCTGCAACTGGTCGACCGGATTGGTGTCGACGGGACCGGAATAGATGAAATCGAGGCCCAGGTCCTTGGCGGCGCGATTGCCGCCGGCTTCCATGGCGTTGAAGTAAGGGATGCCGATCAATTGCGGAACGAAGGCGACCTTGTGTTTGTCCGCGGCATGCGCCGCGGTTGCAATGGCGAGTGACAGTGCGGAAGCGGCGAGCACTTTCTTGAACTGTGAAAGCATGTGTTTGAACCTCTCTGGAAATGACGTGCGTTTCAGTTTGTTTTTTCAAGCGCCCGCACGTCGGGATGAGCGCCTGTTATGAGCGAAACGACTTCCTCGTGATCGGTATCGGCCGCCAGCCGTTCGGCCACCTTGCGGCCGCGCCGGAACACCACGATGCGGTCGGCAACCTCGAAGACTTCGGAAATGTTGTGGCTGATGAGCACAACGGCACAGCCGCGCGCGGCAAGCCGCCGTGTCAGCGCCAGGACCTTGCGCGTTTCGGCAACGGCAAGGGCCGCGGTCGGCTCATCCATGATGACCAGCCTGGCATTCAGATTGAGCGCCCGGCAGATTGCGACGGCCTGGCGTTGGCCGCCCGACAGACTGCCAACAGGCGCTTCTGGATCGGAAATATGGGCGTCGAGCTCCTTCAGCAGGCCGTCGACGCGCTGGCGCATTTCTTTGCGCTTCAGGAACGGAATGCCAAAAATGGAGCGTTTCAATTCACGGCCGAGAAAGACGTTTTCTGCGATCGACAGGTTCTCCGAAAGCGCCAGTTCCTGAAAGATCGTCGCGATCCCCGATGCCGCGGCATCCTTGGGCGAGTGAAAGGCGACCGGATTGCCCTCGATCACAAGCTCCCCACCACTGGGCGGATGAGCGCCTGCCAGGATCTTGATGAAGGTCGATTTGCCGGCGCCATTGTCGCCGAGAAGCGCCAGCACCTCGCCGGAGCGGATCTCCAGATCGACATTTGCCAGCGCGGTCAGAGCGCCGAAGCGCTTGGCGATGTTTCTGGCGACAAGAAAGGGCTCTGTCATGACGGGTTCCCCGACGATTGCGGATCGGCTAGGCGGCGTTGCTGACCCAGCGCAGCACGTTGGTCCAAAGCCGCGCGTAGCCAGGCCATTCGACAAAACTGTTCGGCAGCCAGTGAGGACCGATGTCCGACGTCCAGACCAGCGTACGCCCTTCGCCATGGCGCCCGGTAACCAGCAGGGGATGGCCGCCCTGGTCCTGCGGCAGCCGCGCCAGGACCTCGACATCGTCGCGATCACGGGCGATGACCTCGTTGGCACCGAGCAGCAGCGGCCATTCGCCCTCGATGCCGGCAAAAATCGGATGATCCCTGGAACCAGTGATCTCAGGACGAAAGCCTTCCGGTATTTCGAGCCGGTCATCATTGGGAAGGCAGGTCACCGGCAGCGCCTCCTCGACCGCCGTGCGATGCCAGCGGGCCTTGCCGTCAATGCCCTGGAAGCTGAAATAGCCGCCGATCATGATCAGGCCGCCGCCGGCCAGCGTCCAGTCGCGCAGGAGCTTGAGCCGGTTGGGAACCGTTTTGCCGTGCAGCCAGACATCGGGGTGGAGCAGGAGTGAATTCGCGCCAATGTCGGACAGGATGATCGCCCTGTATTGCGACAGCCCTTCCATGGTGAAAGGCAGCTTCTCGACGGCCTCGTGAGCGGGCATGTAGTCGAGATCGAATTCGCTGCCCTTCAAAGCGTCCACCAGGGGTGTTGCGCCCAGGTGAAAGGTGACGCTGCCGAACTGGTCGAACCCCTTGTAGTGGGTCGCCGAACTCACCCAGCTTTCGCCGACAAGAAGGACTTTTGTTTTCGCCATGATCATACTCTCCTGATTTCGTCGGTTGATGCGGTGTTCCGCGCCAGGTCGAAACGTCGATAAGCCATTGTTTCAACTGGCCATCACGGCATTGTTCGCCAGGGCCGCAGCCTTCAGCGTGGCAAAGTCTGCGATGTAACCCTGCGCGCCTTCAACCGTTGTCGTCAGGCTCGCCCCGATTGCCGCATAGCGCGCGGCGTCGTCGAGCGACGCGCCATGCAGCCAAAGGGCAAGGAAGATGCCGGCAAAGCTGTCGCCGGCGCCTGTCGCGTCGACGCGATTGACCGGCAGCGCCGGCACCTCGATCTGCGGACCGCCATTCGCCGGAAAAACGACGGCGCCGAACTCGCCGAGGGTGAGCACGACCGTTCCCCGTTGTTTGATGCGTGATAACATCACTCGCACCTCTTCGATCGTCGTCGCCATACGGC
>NZ_RZPH01000584.1:0-3842 GCF_004022825.1 Mesorhizobium sp. M7A.F.Ca.CA.004.04.2.1 | reverse complement strand
GCATAGGCGTCACGGATCGCCTCGGCCGGGAACAACGCCGGATCGGGAATACCGCCGGCGAACGAGATGATGTCCGGCTGGTCGAGCAGCTTCAGGAGCTCGCGGATTTCGGACGCTTTCATGCGCGACGAGCGCGAAGCCAACAGATTCATAAGGGTCACGACACGCCTCCCCAAACGCTGCAATATAGGTCAACTTGGCTGACCTATATCCCCTCTTGGCCGCGAATTGAAGTGTGCCTGAACGATTTCCCGAATGCGCCAGCGCGGGCGCACTGCTCGAACGCCGCGAGCAGTTCCACAAAAAATGTGCAGCGGTTTCCGTCCGCCTAAAGGCTCTTCTTGTAGCCGAGATGGCTGCCGGTGAAGCCGAGGCTTTCGTAGAAACGGTGCGCGTCCGCCCGCCCCTTGTCGGTGGTCAGTTGGACGAGGCTGCAGCCCCGCGCCCGGCACGCGTCGATCGCCCATACGATCATCTGCCTGCCGATGCCGTCCGAGCGCCTGTGGCCGGCAACCCGAACCGCCTCGATCTGGCCGCGCCAGGCGCCTTTGCGCGAGAGCCCGGCAAGGAAAGAAATCTGCAAGGTACCGATCACTTCGGCCCCGTCGACAGTCACCGCCAGCAGCTGATTGGGATCGGCGTCGATGGCGTTGAAAGCATCGACATAGCCTTGGGCCAGCGGCATGGAAGCGTCCTCGCGGCCGGCGCCAAGCGGATCGTCGGCCAGCATGGCGATGATGTCAGGCAGGTCGGAGGCCTGCGCACGGCGGAAGGTGATCATGGTGTCGAGATATCGCGAGGCACTGGTGGCCGCAAGATTTGAATATGCTCTCCACCGGGCGCTGGTGCCGCCCCTCATCTGCCTGCCGGCATCTTCTCCCCGTATAGTGACGGGGAGAAGGACGCTGTGTCAGATGATTTCGCCAAATCGCCAGCGTCGCAGAAAAAGCGCCAACGTGGCGGCCGGCCCCTTTCTCCCCGTCACTATACGGGGAGAAATGTCCGGCAGGACAATGAGGGGCAGCGCTAACTTTGCTGGCTACAGCTCGCCCTCATACGTCAGTTGCGCCTGCGTCAGCGCCCGATCCAGCCTTTCGCCCTCGGCATATCCAGCCAGATTCTGCGGCCGCTCCATGTCAGGCAGCAGCCTCGGACACGGCTCGGCGGCGCCGACCACCATCCGCACCGGGATGACGCCGGCCCACACCGGATGCCCGTAATCCTCCTCGTCGTCGCCGACGCCCTTGGCGCGCACTTTGGCCGATGCCTCCTCGATGCGCATGCCGATCACCGTCGTCGCCTTGGCCTCCTGCACCGAGATCGGCCGCAAGGTCTCGCTCCGGCCGGGATAGAAGCGGTCGACGACTCCGGCCAGCGCCTTCAGTTTCTCATCAGGTTCGTCGATGATCCGCGCTGTACCGAAACACATTGCCGAGCGGTAATTGGCGGAATGGTTGAAGCCCGAGCGCGCCAGCACCAGCCCGTCGAGATGCGACACCGTCAGACACGCCGGCGTGCCGCCGCGCAGATTGCGCAGCATGCGGCTGGCCGACGAGCCGTGCCAGTAGAGCATGTCGTCCTCGCGCCAGTGGATGGTCGGCGTGCAATAGGGCTGGCCGTCGAACGTATAGGCGACATGGCACAGCAGCCCGGCATCCAGCACCGCGAAGACTGCCGCATGGTCGTAGCTGCCGCGCTCGTGCAGGCGCTTGACGCGGTTGCGGCTGGTGGTCGGAAAGCTGGCTGGCGTGTCGTTCACGGCTTGCATCCTTGGTTGTTGTCTGCCAACCATGCGCCATGACATTGGTTGATAAAAGAACCAATCCGATGAAGAAAAAACAGACCAATTTGCCGGATTGGTCGGCGCTGATCCCGGTCCTCCCGGGCGACGGCCCGCGCAGCCGCGAGCTTTATGCGGCGCTCAGGCGGCTGATCGAGACCGGCGCGCTGGCCGCCGGGGCCAAATTGCCGACCACCCGGGATCTCGCACAGCGCTTCGGCCTATCGCGTTCGGCGGCGGTTGCCTGTTTTGAAATGCTGGTCTCGGAAGGCTTCGCCGTCGCCAGGATCGGTGCCGGAACCTTCGTCGCGCCTGACGTGCCGCATCTGCCGACAACACTGGTCAAGCCACGGCCACCCGAGATCGATGCCGCCACCTCGCTGCCTTGCGGCCTTGGCGTGGCGGTGTCCGATCCGCGCACGCTTAATTTGTTTCGCATCCTTCTGTCGCGCCACCTCGCTCGCCCCGGGCCGGAGCATTTCCGCTATGGCGATCCGCGCGGCGGCCTGCCGCTGCGCACGGCAATTGCCACCTATCTCAGGACCGCACGCGGCGTGCGCTGCGATGCCGGCCAGATCGTGCTGACTTCGGGCACGCAGCAGGGGCTGGATCTTCTGGTGCGCGCCGCGCTCAGCCCCGGCGATGCCGTCTGGATCGAAAACCCCTGCTATCCCATGGCGCAGGCCGTGCTGGCCGGCAGCGGCGCCAGGGTTTTTGGGGTACCGGTCGACGCGGAAGGGCTCGATCCCGAGATCGGCGAAAGCCTGTGCTCCAAGGCGCGCGCGGCCTATGTCACGCCCTCGCATCAATATCCGCTCGGCGTGACGATGACGATGCGCCGCCGTCTCGCTTTGCTCGACTGGGCTCGGCGCAACGATGCCTGGATCATCGAGGACGACTACGACAGCGAGTTCCGCTATGCCGGCCCGCCGCTGACCTCGCTGCAGGGCATGGACGGTTCAGACCGTGTCGCCTATCTCGGCACCTTCTCGAAAATCCTCTTCCCCGGCCTGCGCATCGGCTATGTCGTGGTGCCCGAAGCGCTGCTCGATGCCGTGATGGCGGTCAGGGCGCGCTCCGACCGCTTCCCCTCGACGCTGGCCGAAGGCGCGCTGACCGACCTGTTGAACGAAGGCCATTTCGCCGCGCATCTCCGGCGCGTGCGCCGCCGCGTCCAGGCCGCGCGCGACGTCCTGGTCGCCGGCCTCGAGGCGCATTGCGGCGATGCCCTCGAAGTAACCGTGCCCGAACAGGGGTTGCATTTGATGGCGACGCTGAAGGACGCCGGGCCGGACACCGCGATCGTCGAGGCGGCGAAGGCGGCGGGTGTCGGCGCCAGGGCCTTGTCCTCAATGTTCATCGGCGGGGCGCCCCGGCAAGGTCTGGTGCTGGGTTTTTCGGGGTTTTCGGACGAGGAGTTGATGGCCGCGACGGTGCGACTGGGTGGGGTGGTTCGGCAGCAAGCCCGGTGAGCCAACGAGAACCGCCTCATTGGTGCGCCGGCATCGAACTGTAGAGCCCCGTCAATTCCCATTCGCTGGCCCGGCCTTGCCGCACTGCGCCAGCACCTTGCCGATGGCCGCGCTGGAGCCCTTCAGCGGAAAGCTGATCTCGCCATATTTGGCTGAACTGACCGACACATCGCCCTTCCCGCGCAGCAGGTCGAACAGCGGATCGGCTTTCGCCAGATTGACCACGAAGTAGTTGTACATGGCCTCCAGCTGCAGTGTCTTCGTTACCGTCTTGCCGTCGGCCTTGAACGCGAACGAACCGCTGATGCCAGGTTCCAGCAGCTGGCCGGCGGCACCGAGATCGTAGCTCAGCACCGGCGTGTCGAAACAGGTGAGCATCATATGCGCATCGCCTTTCGGCCCGCCGCAGACCGAAGCCGTCAGCACGCTGCCGCCCTCGTCTTCCTCCATCTTGGCGCTCCAGCCACCGCACGACGCGGCAAACGCCGGCTGCGCGGCCTGCACGACGGCCAAGGCACCAGCGACGATGAGATGTGCAACTCTCATGACTCCCCCAATTGACTGCCTCCAGGGCATTTGCAGCGCCCGTC
>NZ_RZPH01000583.1:0-3847 GCF_004022825.1 Mesorhizobium sp. M7A.F.Ca.CA.004.04.2.1 | reverse complement strand
CCATACCAGTGCACCGCCAGCGGCCCGATCTGGATGAGGATCGGGTTGATGTCGGGGAAGGGCAAGGAGGCCAGCGGCAGCAGGAAATATTCGTTCAACGGGGAACTCTCATTGCGAAACGCGTTTGCGCGCGGACCATGCGGCAGGGTTTTGGCAGGGTCAAGGCAAGGTGGGCGCCCTCGACTTGATGCCGCAGCGCGGCGCAACATGCTTGCATTCGACGCGCAGCGCCACTACGTCAATTTGTGCAAGCGCGAGGATTTGCCATGTCGACCGGACCGAACCGCATTCTCGATGAATTCGCCAAGCTGATGACCGACGCCGCCGGCGCCGCCCAGGGCGTGCGCCGGGAGGTGGAGACGGCCTTCAAGGGGCAGGCCGAACGCATTCTCAACACCATGGACGTGGTGCAGCGCGAAGAGTTCGAAGCCGCGCGCGAGATGGCCGCCAAGGCGCGGGAAGAAAACACTCGCCTTGCCGCCCGCATCGAGGCGCTCGAGGCGAAGCTTGCCGAACTGGCCGGCGACGCCACACCAGCGACGGCGGCCAAGCCGCGCACAAAAAATAATCGTTAAACTTTTCCACATAGCCCGATCCTGAAAAGCGCTTTGCCGTGAATCGCTTAACGGCATTGCATGAATCTTTGTGACAGCGGCTTTCCACATGCGAATGACGCAGTGCGAAAAATTGGGCTGTTCACGCGACTCCCGATCAATAGACTGAATTTGTTGCATGATTCGGAGCAGGGTCATGCGACCGGGCGGTGGGGTCCGGTCTGGGGTCTTTGCGTCGAGAAGGTAGTCTTTTGCGCGAAGAAAGTCCTGGCCGTCCGAGTTCTAGACAAGATTGTTCGTTGTGTGTGCCCTCCCGCGGAGCGTGTGGCGGCGCTCGTACAGAACGACAGGAAGCATTCCATGGAACTTCTCGAACTCGAATTCTCCCGCGAAATCCATCCGGTGGATGTTATCGAGCAGGTGGCCCACAACAACGACTGGTCCTTTGAGCGGGCCGGCGACGACGAGATTTCGATCTCGGTTGCCGGAAGCTGGACCGACTATCACGTCTCCTTCTCGTGGATGGAGGATTTCGAGGCGCTGCACCTTGCCTGCGCCTTCGACATCAAGGTGCCGGAGACCCGCGCGCTGGAAGCGATGCGGCTCTTGTCGCTGATCAACGAGCAGATGCTGTTTGGCCATTTCGACCTCTGGGAGCAGGAGGGCGCGATCATGTTCCGCCAGTCGCTGCTGCTGGCCGGCGGGGTCGAGCCGTCGAGCCAGCAGGTCGAAGTGTTGCTGTCGTCGGCGCTGGAAGCCTGCGAATGCTATTTCCAGGCGTTCCAGTTCGTTGTCTGGTCGGGAACCTCGGCCAAGGACGCCCTGGCCGGCGTGCTGTTCGAGACCTACGGCAACGCCTGAGTCCCCGCAAGGCAGACAAGAACCAAGATGAGTTCGAACAGCGAGCGTAAGCCCGAGATCAGTTTTGCCGATTTCGATCGTGTCGACATCCGCGCCGGCACGATCGTCGAGGCCGAGCCGTTTCCCGAGGCGCGCAAGCCCGCATTCAAGCTGAAGATCGATTTCGGCGCCGGCATCGGCATCAAGAAATCGTCGGCGCAGATCACCAAATATTATACACCGGAGACGCTGATCGGCCGGCAGGTGTTCGCGGTGGTCAATTTCCCGCCGCGCCAGATCGGTCCATTCATGTCGGAAGTGCTGACGCTCGGCTTTCCCGACGAAGAGGGCGCGGTGGTGCTCGGCGCGATCGAGCGCAAGGTGCCGGATGGCGGCAGGTTGTTTTAGGCCGCCAGCTTGCGCGTCGTTCCCAGCGCTTCCTCGACCGTGTCGAGGAACATCTCTGCACAAGCCTTCCAGCTGTAGCGCATGGCGCGTTCGCGTGCTTCGGCACGGTCTACATTGAGCGCGGCAAGCGAGGCCTCGCGCAGATCGTTGGAGACCGCGCCGCCAAAGCCGTCGCCGACAATGTCGATCGGCCCGGTCACCGGATAGGCGGCAACCGGCGTGCCGCTGGCCAATGCCTCGATGATGACGTTGCCGAACGTGTCGGTGCGGCTCGGGAAGACGAAGACATCGGCCGAGGCATAGATCTCGGCCAGTTCGTCGTTGGGGCGATGGCCGAGGAAATGCGCTTGCGGATATTTTGCCTTCAGCCTGGCAAGCTCAGGGCCTTCGCCGACGATCACCTTGCTGCCCGGCAGGTCGAGGTCGAGGAAGGCGGAGAGGTTCTTTTCGATGGCGACCCGGCCGACGCAGAGGAAGACAGGGCCGGGAAAGCCGAGATTCTTCTTCTTGTCGGGCCGGAAATGGTTGGTGTCGACGCCGCGCGTCCACGGCCGCAGCTTGGTGAAGCCGCGCGCCGAGAGGTCGTCGGCAAGCGACTGGGTGGCGACCAGCGTGCCTTGGCCGGAATTGTGGAAATCGCGCAGCCAGCGATAGGCCCAGCTTTCCGGCACTGGCAGCCGTGCGCTGAGATATTCGGGGAAGCGTGTGTGATAGCTGGTGGTGAACGGCCGGCCGGCATTGCGGCAATAGCGCCGCGCCATGATGCCGAGCGGCCCTTCGGTGACGATGTGGATGTGGTCGGCCTTGCCTGCGTCGATCAGGCGCGCGACATGGCCGGGCGTGGTCAGCGCCAGCCTGATGTCGGGATAGGTCGGCAAGGGCAGGGTGCGAAAGATGTTCGGCGTCAGGAAATCCACGGCGACATCGAAGGATTTCAGCGTCTCGGTGAGCCGCTCCAGCGTGTGGACAACGCCGTTAACCTGCGGCCGCCAGGCATCGGTGACCATCAATATGCGCATGGCGGCCCTTTGCAGGAAAGGTCGACGGTTGCCTTGAGACGATGCCGGAACGGCGACCAGACCGCTGCTCTCGCTTCGCTCCAGCGCACCCGGACGGGCACGGGGTCGAAGTGAGGCGGCAAGGTCGAATCAATTGAGGTCGCGCGCTTCATGCGCGTTCTTGATCATGGTTTCATGACGGGCGGATGAAGCCTGTTTCCACTTTCGGTATCGTGCCGGTTATGCGGGAACCTTGATGATAGCGCGCAGTCCGCCGAGCGGGCTGTCTTCAAGGGTGATGTCGCCGCCATGGGAACGGGCGATGTCGCGGGCGATCGACAGGCCGAGCCCGGTGCCGCTGGCATCGAGGTTGCGGGCTTCGTCGAGCCGCACGAAGGGTTTGAAGACGTCTTCGCGCCGGTCGGCGGGAATGCCCGGACCATCGTCGTCGATGGTGACCAGCAGCGAGCCGCGGCCATGGGTGGCGTTGACTTCCACCGTCTTGGCATAGCGGAAGGCGTTGCCGATGACGTTGGACATCAATCGGGCAAAGGCGTTCGGCCGCACATGCACATCGGGGTCTCCGGCAAGCGTCGTCGACAGCTTGCGCTTGCGCAGCCTGGCTTCCTCGCCGAGCTTTTCGAAATAGGCCTCGAGATCGAACCGTCCGGCGTCTTCCGAAGCCTCGCCACGGGCAAAGGTGAGATAGCCTTCGAGCATCGACTGCATGTCGTCGATGTCCTGGTCGAGCGCGGCCTTGGTCTCGGCCTTGCCGCCGGAAAGCGCCAACTGCAGCTTGAAGCGGGTGAGGATGGTTCGCAGGTCATGACTGACGCCGGTCAGCATGGCGGTGCGCTGCTCGATCTGGCGCTCGATGCGTTCGCGCATCTGCATGAAGGCAAAGCCGGCGCGGCGAACCTCCTCGGCGCCGCGGGGCCGGAAGTCACGCGGCATCGGCCGGCCCTTGCCGAAACTTTCGGCGGCTTCGGCAAGCATCAGGATCGGCCGGATCTGGTTGCGCAGGAAGGGAATGGCGATCATCAGGAG
>NZ_RZPH01000582.1:0-3847 GCF_004022825.1 Mesorhizobium sp. M7A.F.Ca.CA.004.04.2.1 | reverse complement strand
TTCCTGAAACCCGACGGCAAGCCCTATGGCATCGGCGAGCGACGCCGCGAGGTCGGGCTGGACCAGCCGCTCGCCGATGCCATAGGGCTTGCCGTCGGGTTTCAGGAATATGGCGGCGGCCGCGGGGTCCTTCGCCAGCCTGTCGGCGCTGCCGGCAAACGAGGCGGCGTCGCCCTGGTTGAGGATGAAGCCGTCCCTGGCATAGCCGATTGCCGGCGCCATCAAATCCTGGCGGGACAATTTGCCGTATTTTTCGCGGGCCATCTCCAGACCGGCCACCGAACCCGGCACGCCGACCGCAAGATAGCCGTCGAGACTGGCCCCCTTCACCGGGTTGCCGTCCTTGTCGAGATACATGGTTTTTGTCGCCGCCAGCGGCGCCCGCTCGCGAAAATCGAGAAAGGTCGATTTGCCGTCCTTGAAGCGGATGGTCATGAAGCCGCCGCCGCCGATATTGCCGGCATTGGGGTAGACGACCGCGAGCGCATAGCCGACGGCAACCGCCGCATCGACAGCATTGCCGCCCTTTTTCAGCACCTCGATACCGACTTCGGACGCCAGATGCTGGGCCGTCACCACCATGCCGTGCTCGCCCTTGGCCGGCGCAGGCGATGCGGCGAAGACGCCCGTCAACGGCGCGAGGGCGAAGGTGATGGAAAGACTGGCGGCGATCAGTGTCCGACGGTTGAGAGGCATGGCGGTTCTCCGGGCGGGGGGACGCCTAGAAGACCGTGTTGGACTGATCGAGTCCACTAACAATTAAGGGAGCGTGAGAAGAGCCCCCTCACCCGGATTGCCAACTGAATTGCGAAGCGCAATTCGAGGCAATCCGACCTCTCCCCGAGGGGAGAGGAGGTTGTCAGCGCTGACGTCAGTCTCTTCTCCCCAGCGGGGGTGAGGCGTGGTCCGCGCAGCGGGCCAAAAGCCAACTGCTTGGCTTTTCGAACAACGAACGCCCGGAGGGTCGGTGGCCGCAAAACGGCCGGATGAGGGGGCCGGCTCGGCCTCAGACAATGCCGCCAGAGCCACCCACAACCGCCGGCCGTTCCGCAGCGACCTTGGCGCGGTAACCCGCCGCCCTATAGGCCGCGACCGGATCAATGGCGCCACCAGTCTTCAGCCGCGCCATGGCGAGGATCGGCTCGACATCGGTGCGGTAGGCGGCTTTCAGCGTCTGCGTCGCCATCAGCGCATCATTACTGTCCTGAAAACCTTCCAGCGCCTTGCGATCGACGAGCAGCGCCTGCGCATAGGCGCGCTGCACCTCGACCGCCGACAGCATCAGGCTTTCGATCGGATCGGTGACGTTGTGACTCTGGTCGAGCATGTGCGCCGGATCGAAACCCTCGGTGCCGGACAGTTCGGCATCGACCAGTTCGTTGAAGACGAGGAACAGCCGGTAGGGGTCGATCGAACCGGCATCGAGATCATCGTCGCCATACTTCGAATCGTTGAAATGGAAGCCGCCGAGCTTCTTGAATTGGATCAGCCGCGAGACGATCATCTCGATGTTGACGTTGGGGGCATGGTGGCCGAGGTCGACGAGACAGAACGCCTTGTCGCCCAATTCCCTGGCGATCATGTAGTTGGTGCCCCAGTCCTGCACGACGGTGGAATAGAAGGCCGGCTCGTACATCTTGTGCTCGCTGAACAGCTTCCAGCCGGCGGGCAGTCCGGCGTAAACCTCTTTCATGGCGTCGAGATAGCGCTCGAACGCCTTGGCGAAATTGACCTGGCCCGGGAAGTTCGAACCGTCGCCGATCCACACCGTCAGGGCCTTGGAGCCGAGCGTCTTGCCGATCTCGATACATTCGAGATTGTGCTCGACCGCTTGCCGGCGCGTGCCGGCATCGGCATGCGACAGCGAGCCGAATTTGTAGGAAAGCGCCTGGTCCTTCGCGTCGGAAAAAGTGTTGGAGTTCATGGCGTCGAAGCCGAGGCCAAAGCGCGAAGCCGCCTGCTTCAGCCGGTTCGGGTCGGCCTTGTCCCACGGAATGTGCAGGGAGACGGTCGGCGTCGCTTGCGTCAATTGCTGGATGACGGCGCAGTCCTCGATCTTGTCGAAGATATCGCGCGGCTCGCCGGCGCCGGGAAAGCGGGCAAAGCGCGTGCCGCCGGTGCCGACACCCCAGGACGGGATCGCCACCGCGAATTTCTCGACCTTGTCTCTGATAGCGTCGATGGCGATGCCGCGACGGTCGAGCCGCTCGCCGAGCGAGGCGTAGTCGCGCTCGAGGTTGGGCTTGCGCGCGGCGTTGTCCTTGTCGACGAGGTCGGCGGAGATGATGGATTCGGACAAGTGCTGGTTCCTCCCAAAATATATGCGGGCAGCGCTGCCCCTCATCCGCCTGCCGACACCTTCTCCCCGTATAGTGATGGGGAGAAGGGCGAAGCGGCTAGCGCGTAAAGCTCTGGGCGTTGCCCGCGTCGACATTGATGATGTTGCCGGTCGACTTGGCCGACATGTCGGACGCCAGGAAATAGATCGCTTCGGCGATGTCTTCCGGGAAGACCGAGCGCTTCAGCATCGAACGCGAGCGATAGTGCTCCTCCAGATCGTCGGTCGACATCTTGTAGGCGGCGGCGCGCTGTTCCTTCCACTCGCCGGTCCAGATCTTCGAGCCGCGCAGCACCGCGTCCGGGTTGACGACATTGACCCTGATCTGCGCCTCCGCGCCCTCAAGCGCCAAGCAGCGGGCGAGATGGATCTCGGCGGCCTTGGCGGTGCAATAGGCGGCGGCGTTGGGTGATGCGGCAAGGCCGTTCTTGGAGGCGACGAAGACGACGTTGCCACCAATCATCTGCGCGCGGAACAGCCGGAACGCTTCCCGCGAGACCAGGAAATAGCCGGTCGACAGGATGTCCATGTTCTTGTTCCACAGCGCCAGCGTCGTCTCCTCGATCGGCGCCGAGGAGGCGAGGCCAGCATTCGACACCAGAATGTCGATGCCGCCGAACTCGACCGCTGTCTCGGCAAAGCCGGAGATAACCTGGTCCTCCGAGGTGACGTTGATCAGCACCGGGCGGACGAAATCCTTGCCATAGACCTTGGCCAGTTCGTCATTGGCGCTGGCCAGCGCTGTCTCGTCGATGTCGGCCAGCACCACGCAGGCGCCTTCGCGCAGCAGCCGGTTGGCCGTGGCGCGGCCGATGCCGCCGGCGCCACCCGTGACCAGGGCGATCTGGCCGGCAAGCGACTTCGGCTTCGGCATGCGCTGCAGCTTCAGATCCTCGAGCAGCCAGTACTCGATGTCGAAGGCTTCCTGTGCAGGCAGCCCGACATAGGACGAGACGGTGGAGGCGCCGCGCATGACGTTGATGGCGTTGACATAGAATTCTCCCGAAATGCGCGCCGTCGCCTTGTCGCCGGCGAAGGTGAACATGCCGACGCCGGGCATCAGGTAGACGACGGCATTGGGATCGCGGATGGCGGGCGAGTCCGGATGCTTGCAGCTGTCGTAGTAGGCCTGGTAGCCGACGCGATAGGCTGCGATGTCGTCGGCAAGCCGCGCAATCACCGCATCGACATCGGGCTTGGCCGGATCGAATTCGATGACCAGCGGGCGGATCTTGGTGCGCAGGAAATGGTCGGGGCACGAGGTGCCGAGTGCCGCCAGCGGGCGCAGATCCCTGGAATTGACGAATTCGAGCACGGCGGCGGAATCGTCGAAATGGCCTGTTTTGTGGCTCTTCTCCGAGATCAGGCCCCGAATCCTCGGCATCAGTTTGGCCGCGATGGCACGGCGCTCGGTGGCGTCGAGTGCCTTGACCACTTCACCGCCGAAGATAGCGACACCTTCGGAGCGGCGCTCGAACCATTCGATCGCCTGGTTGATCACCGAGATCG
>NZ_RZPH01000581.1:0-3851 GCF_004022825.1 Mesorhizobium sp. M7A.F.Ca.CA.004.04.2.1 | reverse complement strand
CTGTCACGGTAGTCGGTACTGCATTCTTCATTGCCGTGGCGTTCTTCGTCGATTCCTTCAATTTCCCCTATCTTTCGCCCGAGGCCGTGTGGCGGGCGAAGATGACCGACTTGTTGCTGCCTTTGGTGCTGGGCGGCTCGTTTCTGTTTTTCCTGATGTGGAAGATTCGCCAGCTGGCCATCGCGCAGCGCGATCTCAGCATCATCGCCGCGACAGACAGCCTGACGGCGGTGCTGAACCGTGGCGCCTTCTCTATGCTGGTCGAAGCCTATCTCGAGCAGACCCGAAAGCAGGAGCAGACCCGTTCGGGGGCGCTGCTGATCATCGACGCCGACCACTTCAAGTCGATCAATGACCGCCTGGGTCACGATTGCGGAGACCAGGCGCTCAAACTGATAGCACAGGCGATCAAAGGGCAACTGCGTGGCGGCGATATCGTCGGCCGCATCGGAGGCGAAGAATTCGGCGTGTTTCTGCCCGGCGTGGACCCCTCGCAATCCTGGGTGGTCGCCGAAAGCATCCGCCGGCGTATCAGGGAGATGGAATTCTCACCCGGCGGCAGGCCTTGTCCGCTTTCCGTCAGCATCGGCGGCACAAGCTTTACCGGCCCGATCACCTATGAGGAAATCTTCTCCGCTGCCGACAAAAGGCTTTACACGGCCAAGTCGAACGGACGCGATCAAGTCAGCTTCGATCCGGCCGGAACGTCTCCGGCGCCTCTGCCCGGGGTTGCCACCGTGCATTGATGGGTGACTCGGGACCGTCGCGCAGCAGTGCTTTGGCTGCCGACATCACGCTAAAGAGATAGTTTTCTCACGCCTGAAGCGCCAGATATCGAAAATCTGTCGACTTATACGCCTTGCTTCGACCAGGAGCTTTTCCGCGGGACTCCGCTTTGGAGCGGAATTTGCGCTGGCTCTCACGAGCCGCTCCTCACTAAGAAGGCTGGTCAACCCGAAGGCCTTCTCACGAATAAGGTCATTTTGCACACACAGTGCGGGCAACAGTTGGTAGATCGCTTTGCTTGACGATGTCGGAAGCGACGGATCGAAGATAACGTGATCGGCGGGCGCATCGAGACTTCGGGCGATCAGATCGCGCGCTGCTTGCTTCGAAATGATGTACCCGGCCGCTCCGATGTGGAACCCATATAGCCTAACAACCGAAAACACCCGACTGACGCAGGTGCGCTTCATCGCGATAACGGTTTTCTTTAGGTAGGTTTCCAGCTTGACGATATCGGCGTTGGCCGGAATCCATCCATCATCGGAAAGCATTGGGCCAGCTGCTTCGGACAACAGGACATCATCCTCGAAGATCGCACCAAAGGCATCCTCACCATCTGCGATGATGGTCCAGCAAACCTTGTGGCTCATAAGGCAAGCCGCTTCCGTGGGAGTTAAACTTGGTGAAGTCGCAGCAAATTCCGGTCGATGCAACGCGTCTACGGCAGGAACCCGGTCGAACGAAACACCAACCTTCGCGAATTCAGCCGTGACATGGGCAAGTCGATCGGGAGACCGATCGAGGTTAATAACCATACATTTCATTGATGCCCCCCACAGGCTATCGGTCGATAATTACTGCCTTGACCTTGAAATAACTTGCTTAACTAACTTGAAATAACTTGCTTAACTAAATAGCGAGACTCTGCAAGGGGTAGGCGACGCAGCTTAGGCTGCCAGTGATGTTTTTGAGCAATAGATGGACGACTTAGCACTCACCGAATGCCCCCGTATTGACGCAACCTGCGTAATGGGCGACCGATATCTCGGGCAGCTAAATACCAGCTGAAGGTAGATATCTCTGTTCACAGCGATTTTTCAGCAGCTGCGTTAGCTCTGCTCGGCCACAAGTAAGGCCACCGATCGCCATGTGGGCAGCACGGCAACGGCCAGATTTTCACTATCGGCAAACAGCCGGCCAAGCTAACAAAGCGCAGCGACCATGATCCATTTGTTCAACGGCTTTCAGGATCCCTTCGGCGGCAGTGACCTTGAAGCTCTGGAACTGTACCGGCTGTTGAGTGCCGATTCCGAGGTGCATCTGTGGGCAACCTCCTCCAGCGTGTCCGGCGAGTTGATGCGGAACTTCCCGATTCGCCGCGTCTCGCTGTCGAAGTGGGATGTCCCGAATGGCGGCACCTACGTCTTTCTCGGCTCGCATTGGCGCAACAAGGTGTGGCCTTACCTGATCCCGCGGCCGCGCCGGCTGATCTATGTCTTCAATACCTTTCACCCGAAAATCATCGCGCTGACGACGCGCATGCCCCGCATGCTGAACTGGCCAGACGCCGAACTGGTGCTGATTTCCGATTTTCAGAGACGGATGCTGCGGGTCGATGGCGTCGTGCATCCATCGCTGATCGATGTCGAACGTTTTTCACCCCGGCGTCTGGCTTCGGATCGTCCGTTCACCGTCGGACGCTTGAGTCGCGACGGGCCGGGCAAACATCATGCCGATGACATACCCCTCTACGAGACATTGCTGGCCGAGGGCACAGCCTTGCGGATTCAGGGCGGGGCAGGGCTCAAGGACAGCCTCATGCCGCATCCGCAACTCGAACTGTTCCCACCCGGCCGATTTTCCGCCGAAGAGTTTCTGCGGACGCTCGACGTGTTTTATTATCGCACCGGTTGGCATGTGGAGACCTTCGGTCGCGTCGTGTTGGAGGCGATGGCCTGCGGTTTGCCTGTGGTCTGCCATTCCCATGGCGGCTATTCCGACCACATAAGGCATGGCGAAAACGGTTTCTTGTTCGAGACGACTGAACAGGCGTTGCGCATCCTTGCCGATCTCAAAGCCGATCCGGCATTGCGGGCGACAGTGGGAAAAAGGGCGAGGGAGTCCTTCGAACAGATCTATTCTTCCCAAGCTGTGCGACAGAGGCTGGATTTCTATTTGCGTTAGCCCGGCGTCTGAAACCGTCTGCCCGGCCGGTTTGGCATCCAGATCGACATCGCGTTAAAGGGTGAGCACCCGAATGGCCTCCGGGTGGGTGGTGGGCTTCGGCGCGGAAACAGACTGTGCAGGACTTCTATCGATGACATTGATGGGCGCGGCGGCACTGCTGATCCTGATCCTGACTTACGCCGGTGTTGCAATTGGCCGCATCCCCGGCCTGCGCCTCGACCGGGCGGGGATCGCGCTTCTCGGCGGGGCCGCGATGATCGCCATCGGCGCGCTCAGCATGGAGGATGCCTACCGGGCGATCAATTTCGACACCATCACGCTTCTGCTCGGCATGATGATCGTGGTGGCGCATCTGAAGGTGTCAGGCGCCTTTCGCGGCCTTGGCGCCATCGCCATCGAGCACGCGCACGCGCCCTTCATGCTTTTGGTGATGGTGACGCTGCCGACCGGCGTGCTGTCCGCCTTCCTGGTCAACGACGCCATCTGCCTCGTCATGGCGCCGATCGTCGTCCATGTCACCCGTGTGATCAAGCGCAACCCGATCCCCTATCTGATCGCCACCGCCACCGCGTCGAATTGCGGCAGCGTCGCCACCATCACCGGCAATCCGCAAAACATGGTCATCGGCGCGCTGTCGGGCATTTCCTATCCGGCCTTTTCGGCAGCGCTGGCTCCGGTCGCCCTTTTCGGCCTCGTCGCGGTCGTTGTCATCATCCGCATCGTCTACCGGGCCGAATTCGCCCGAACGGTCCAACTGACGCCCGAGGTCTCGCGTGGCCGCATGCACAAGGGGCAGGTGCTGAAGGCGGTGGTGGTCTGCATCGGGCTGGCAATCGCCTTCTTCGCCGGTGTGCCTGTCGCCAAGGCCGCGCTCATCGGCGGCGCCATCCTCTTGCTTACCCGGGCGATCAAGCCGGAACGCATCTACCGCGAGATCG
>NZ_RZPH01000580.1:0-3853 GCF_004022825.1 Mesorhizobium sp. M7A.F.Ca.CA.004.04.2.1 | reverse complement strand
GCCATGATCATGCCCGGCGTGCAGAAGCCGCATTGCGTGGCGAAGGTGTCGAGGAAGGCGCGCTGCAGCGGGTGCAGCACGCCGCTTTCCGAAAGCCCTGAAGTCGTGCTGATGGCCGCCCCATTGCAGGTTTCGGCCAGCGTCAGGCAGGAGAGCCTGAGTTCGCCGTCTATGATGACCGAACAGGCGCCGCAGGTGCCTTGATGGCAGCCGCCTTTCGGCGAGGTGTCGCCGATCTTGTCGCGCAGCGCCTGGAGCAGCGTCGTGCCGCTGTCGATGAATTCGGCCTTTTCCGAGCCGTTGAGCGTGAATTGAACCGGAACCTTTGCCATGTTTTCCTCCCAGCGCGCCTGCCCAACCAGCGGACAGACGCGCGCCCCCGAACGAATATTAAGCGAGCAGCAACCGGCCGAGATGAACCGGCAGGACTTCGGCGCGATACCAGGCGCTGGCGATCGGGTCGGTGATGGGCGAGATGCCATCGCCGGCCGCGGCCAAGGCCGGCGCGATGCCGTCAGCGGTCAGCGTTCGGCCGATCAGCGCTTTTTCCGCCGCCCTGGCGCGCATTGGCCGATCCGCCATGCAGCCGAGCGCGATCCGCGCCGAGGTCACGGTGCCATCCGACGACAGTTCCAGAACGGCGGCTATGCTGAGCACAGAGACGCCCTTGGGCTTGACCCTCGACACTTTCAGGAAGCGGAAACTGTCGGCCTTCGGAAGCGTGAAGCTCACGGAAGTGACGACGGCGCGGCTGCCGTCCCGATTGGCCAGAAAAGTCTCGATCGGCGTTTGCCCGTCATCGGTGCCGACCGTCGCATCGAGCGCCAGCAGGGCAACGGCGAAATCGCCATAGGGGGCCGGGGCAAAAAGATTGCCGCCGATGGTCGCCATGTTGCGGATGGCCGGGCCGCCGACGGCGCGAGCGGCCTTGGCGAGCGTGCCGAGCTCCGGATGACTGGCGATCGCCGCCATCGTCACCGAAGCGCCGATGCGGACTTTGCCGCCGGCAACAGCGATGGTGGACAAAGACGGCTCGGTCGACCTGACAAGGCCGGAAACCGAAACATCGCCTTCATTGGCCGCGCGGACGACCAGCGTGCCGCCGCCGAGATAGCGTGTGCCCTGGGCTTTCAGTGCCGCGTTCGCGTCTTTCACCGTTGCAAAGGTCTGCAGTGCCAGCGCCATGGTTTGGCTCCTGTCAGCTCTGGCCGGCGAAATGGCTTTTCAGGGCGTTGAAGCCGCCCTGAAAGACATTCGCGCCCATGCCCTCGGCCAGCTTGTCTGCCTCCTCGGGCGCGGCGTCGAAGCTGGCGGTCCATTCGGCGTAGGTGCGGTCGCCATCGGTCACACGCCGCAGCTGCAGGGTCGCCTTGTGATTGGTCAGCGGTTGCGGCGTCTCGAGGATGGAGTAGCTGACCAGGAAATTCTGATCGGAGAAGTCGAGCAACTTTTCGCGCAGGCGGGCGCCGCTGGCGAGCTGGAAATTGCGCACGCAGCCGATCATGGTGGCATCCTTGCCGTCTTCAATGTGGCTCTCCACCATGCGCGGATGCCAGCCCGGCAGCCCGTTGAAGTCGCGTATGCGCGCCCAGACCTTTTCGACCGGCGCGTCGATGACGCTGGATATGGTGACTTTGGCCATTCAAATGTTCCCTTGCAAAAGCGATCCGGTGCAAGGGTAGGGCGGCCATTTCAGCGGCGCTTATCAATGCGTCTTGAGCGTGTATCAAGGAGTCTGAAAAACAGTCGACATTGACTAAACGAGGACAGGCTCAGGCAATCGCCCGCGCGGCCTCGCGGTAGAGCGTCGGCGGCACGCCGACATGGTCGCGGAAAAAACGCGAGAAATTGCCCTGCGTGGTGAAGCCGAGATTGCAGGCGACCGAGATCAGCGGCTCCCGCGACCATTGCAGCTGCCGCACCGCTTCCTCCATGCGCAGCGTGTTCCAGTAGACATTGGGCGTCAGATTGGTCTGTTCCTTGAACAAAGCGAAGAAATGCGGTCGCGACAGGCCGACGCTGCGCGCCACGTCGTCGAAGCAGATGCGCTCGCAGACATTGGCCTTCATCAGCTGGATTGCCTTGCGGACACGAAAATCCTGCATGGTGTTGATGCGGACACGGGCCTCCTGCGGCGCCGAGGCGTCGGCGGCGTCGAGCACGCTATCGATGAAACGCTCGATCTCGTAGTTGGCGATATCGTCGACGCTCTCATTGTCGCTGAGGTGGTCGAGCAGATTGGCGGCGGCCTGATGCAGCCACGGTTCCAGCGTGATCGCGGCTTGTGAAAACAGCGGTGCCGACGAAGGCAGGTCGCGGCGGCGCCGCGCCCAGTCGGGATCGATGTAGAAGGCTAGAAACAGACCGGGCGTCCCGTTTTGCGACAGAACATGGCTGTGCGGCTGGAAGGAGTTGATGCCGGCGGCCGTTCCAGGTCCAAGCCGGACGGTCTCGCGGCCGATGGTCATTTCGCCGGCCGTACCTTCCAGCCAGATGATCAGATGGGCCTCGACATGGGCATGGGTGACGAAGTCGCTTGCGACATTCAGGATAGATACATGTCCGAACCGGCCCCAGTAGAGCCTGATCGCTTCCGTCATGGGTATATCCTCCCGCAGACGACTGGCCTCCCTTCGTCTGCAACAGGGATTGTGCGGCTGAGTTCGGGGCCGCGTCAAGACGCGCGGGGGCGGCGAGGGCGAATGACGGCCGATGCGGCCGGATTTTCAGACTGAGCGATAGGTTTCCTCTCCTCCCACAAGGGAAGAACGCCCCTCAAACCGAAGCCGTCATGCCGCCATCGACATACAGTGTATGGCCGTTGACGAAAGACGATGCGTCGGACGCAAGGAACACGGCGGCGCCGATCAGCTCGTCGACAGCGCCCCAGCGTCCGGCGGGCGTGCGCTTTTCCAGCCAGGCGGAAAATTCCGGATTGTCGACCAGCGCCTGGTTCATCTCGGTGCGGAAATAGCCGGGCGCGATCGCATTGATCTGCAGGCCGTGTTTGGCCCAGTCGGCGCACATACCCCTTGTGAGGTTGCGGATCGCGCCCTTGGTCGCGGTGTATGGTGCGATGTTCGGCCTTGCCAGTTCGCTCTGCACCGAGCCGATGTTGATGATCTTGCCCTTGCCGCGCGGGATCATGTGGCGGGCGACCGCCTTGCCGACATGGAAGGCGCCCGACACATTGGTCTTGAACAGGCGCTCCCATTGCTCCTCGGGAAAGTCCTCGAGCGGGGCGCGGAACTGCACGCCGGCATTGTTGATGAGGATGTCGATGGCGCCGATCTCGGCCTCGATGCGGGCAATGTCCTCGTTGACCGCCTGAAAATCGGTGACGTCGAAGGTCGAGGTGTGCGCCTTGAAGCCGGCATTGCGCAGCTTTTCGACGGCACCGCCGATCCTGGCGGCGTCGCGGCCGTTCAGCACCACGCTTGCCCCATGTTCAGCCATGCCCCGAGCCAGCGCGAAGCCGATGCCCTGGCCGGAGCCAGTCACCAGCGCCAGCCGCCCCTCGAGGCTGAACAGGGAGTTGGCCATCAAACCGTCTTTTGTTTGACCATGATCTCCGGACAAACGGTTCCGTTTGTCCGAGAAAACCGGTTTCCACTTTTCGGGATCATGGTTCTAGTCACTGCGGCGGAAATTGCGGATGCGGTCGAACAGCACCGCCAGCAGGATGGCGCCGCCGATGAACACGCCTTGCCAGAAGGCATTGATGCCGAGCAGGCCGAGACTGTTGCGGATCACCTCGATCAGGGCCGCACCGACGATGGCGCCAAAGGCGGTGCCGACGCCGCCAGCCAGATTGGCGCCGCCGATGACGGTTGCGGCGATTACCTGCAGCTCC
>NZ_RZPH01000057.1:0-12406 GCF_004022825.1 Mesorhizobium sp. M7A.F.Ca.CA.004.04.2.1 | reverse complement strand
CTACGAGGACCCCCACCCCGTCTCACGATCTTCGCTTCGCTGCGATCATGAGCCGACCCTCCCCACAAGGGGGAGGGTGAGCAGATCTATTCGCCGGGCGGCTTGCCGGGCTCGGAGTGCATCCGGCGCACGCGGCGTACGCCCCACCAGACCAGCAGGATGGCGACAGGCACCGAAGCCGCGGTAATGATCTCCGGTGCGAAGGCATGGCCGAAGATCGAGGCACCCTTGGCGACATAGCCGACAAGGCCGACCACATAATAGGAGACGGCGGCGACCGAGAGCCCCTCGACGGTCTGCTGCAGGCGCAGTTGCAGGCGGGCGCGATTGTTCATCGAGGCAAGCAGGTCGCGGTTCTGTTTCTCGACCTCGACATCAACCCAGGTGCGCAGCAGCGTCGTGGCGCGGGTCAGTTTTCGCGACAGATTTTCCTGCCGCTCCTCGACCGAGCGGCAGGTGCGCATTGCGGGCGCCACCCGGCGCTGCAGGAACCCGCGCCATGTGTCATAGCCGGGCACAGCCTCTTCCTCGAGCGCCTCCAGCCGTTCGCCGACGATGCCGTCATAGGCACGGCTGGCGCCGAAACGGTAAAGGCTCGACGCCGCGTCCGCCTCCAACTCCGCCGCAAGTTCGGTCAGATCGGCCAGCAAGGTCTGGCTGTCGCGAGTCCCGGCGACCTTCATCTCCAGCGTGGTCTGCGCCAGCCGGTCTTCGATGCGGCGGGCACGGCCGGACAAGGTCAACGCCAGCGGCAGGCCGAGCATGGCCAGCGTCCGATAGGTTTCGATGTCGATAAGCCGCTGCGACAACGCGCCGGTACGCGCCGGGGTCAAGCCGCGATCGAGCAGCAGCATGCGCGTCAGGCCATCGCCATCCTGGCGAAAATCGGTGACGATGGCGGCGTTTCCGCGCTCGACCAGCGAGTAGCACAGGCTGGTCGGATCGAAACCGGCTATCAGCTGCTCGCTCGCTTGCGTCCATTTGCGGATTTCGAGCCTGATGCCGGAGATGCAGGTTCCCGGCGGCGAAAACCCGTTGCCGAAGGGGGAGTCCTCCTGCGCCCTGCCGCTCTCGGAAAGCGGCCCTTCCCACAAATAGGTCGAGAATTCGGTGTGCCGCTCCCAGCGCAGCGAGCCCTTGCCCCATTTCATGGCATGATGGCGGGCCTGGCGGTCGGGCGCGGCGACGCCGAGGCGCCGCGACAGTTCGGAAAGCACCGCGTGGTCGACGCCCGAGCCCCCCTCGGTCATGAAGGCGAGTTGCATCAGGACGCGTGGCTTTTCGATCAGCGGGTGCGGCCGGGCATGAACCTCGCCGAGTGCGCCAGGCCGGCCCTCATGCGCAGGAAAGCCCATGACGCTGCCCTTGGCGCGCGGCTGGAATTCGAGATCGGACGGGTCGTCTGACACGGCTTGTTCCCTGGGTTTCCTTGAACCCTCTTGCACGCGCGTCCCTCTAGTGCCAATGGCCTGATGACGCAAACAGCAAGTTAGCCGAAGATGATGGCATCGGGCGGGAAATCGGCCCGCTTTTGTCAATTGGATAAATAATTTGACCAGTTGGCGAGGCAAGCTCTATTCTACGACACCGGTTCACCTTCCAGGCATTCTGTTGAGCGACATTTTTTCCAGGATCGAGCATTCGCGCACCGCCGACGAGGTGGTGCAGCAAATCGAGAGCCTCATCCTCGAAGGCGTGCTGCGCACCGGCGACCGGCTGCCGGGCGAGCGCGAGCTTGCACGCCAGTTCGACGTATCCCGGCCGATCCTGCGTGATGCGCTGAAGTCACTGGAAGGACGCGGCCTTTTGACGACAAGGCCCGGCGGCGGCACGCATGTCGCCGATGTCATCGGCCAGCTCTTCACCAAACCGGTGACAGACCTGATCTCGATGCACCGCAAGGCAGTGACCGATTATCTGGAATATCGCCGCGAGATCGAAGGGGTCGCGGCTGAATACGCGGCACGGCGCGCCACTGCCGACGACATGGCGCTGCTCGACAAGATCATGGCACGCATGGACGATGCGCACCGGACCGGCGACTTCGACGACGAGGCCGAGATTGATGTCGAGTTCCACCACGCGATCTGCGAATGCGCGCACAACATCATCCTTTTGCACACGTTGCGCTCCTGTTACCGGCTGTTGTCGGAAGGCGTGTTCCAGAACCGGCTGCTGGTGTTCACCGTGCCAGGCGCGCGCGACGCCCTGCTGGCGCAGCACCGCGCGATCCATGCGGCGGTGAAGGCCGGCGATCCGGATGCTGCCCGGCAAGCGGCGATGGACCACATCACCTATGTCGAACGGTCGATGGCGGAAGCCGAGCGCAGCGGCGACTGGCAGCGCGTTTCGCGACTGAGGCTGAAGCAGCGGGTCGAAGCCACCGATACCGAACCTGCACGCAAACGCTCCTAGCTATCGAAACGGGAAGCCCATGAGCCAGATCCTGACCATCGCCGACCTCAAGGACCTCGCCCGCCGGCGCGTGCCGAAGATGTTCTTCGACTATGCCGATTCCGGTTCGTGGACCGAAAGCACGTATCGGGCCAACGAAGAGGATTTCCAGAAGATCAAGTTCCGCCAGCGCGTGCTCGTCGATATGGACAACCGTTCGCTGGCATCGACGATGATCGGCGAAAAAGTGTCGATGCCGGTGGCATTGGCGCCAACCGGCATGACCGGCATGCAGCACGCTAATGGCGAGATGCTGGCGGCTCAGGCGGCGGAGGAATTCGGCGTGCCGTTCACCTTGTCGACGATGAGCATCTGCTCCATCGAGGATGTCGCCTCGGTAACCACGAAGCCGTTCTGGTTTCAGCTCTATGTGCTGCGTGACAAGGAGTTCGTGCTCAACCTGATCGACAGGGCAAAGGCGGCGAAATGCTCGGCGCTCGTGCTGACGCTCGACCTGCAGATTCTCGGTCAGCGCCACAAGGACATCCGCAATGGGCTTTCGGCGCCACCCAAGCTGACGCTGACGAACATCGTCGACATGGCCATCCGCCCGCACTGGTGCGCCGCCATGGCCGGCACGAAGCGGCGGACCTTCCGCAACATTGTCGGCCACGCCAAGGGTGTCGGCAACATGGCCTCGCTGGCATCGTGGACGACGGAGCAGTTCGACCCGCATCTGTCGTGGAAGGACGTCGCCTGGATCAAGGAGCGCTGGGGCGGCAAGCTGATCCTCAAGGGCATTCTCGACAAGGAGGACGCGCTGATGGCGGCCAAGACCGGCGCCGACGCGATCATCGTTTCCAACCATGGCGGGCGCCAGCTCGATGGTGCGTCGTCGTCGATCGGCGTGCTGGAAGAGATTGCCGACGCGGTTGGCGACACGATCGAAGTGCATATGGATGGCGGCATCCGCTCCGGGCAGGATGTCCTGAAGGCGCTTTGCCTAGGTGCCAAGGGAACCTATATCGGCCGGCCATTTCTTTATGGCCTGGGGGCGCTTGGCAAGGAAGGGGTTACCAAGGCGTTGGAAATCATCCGCAAGGAGATGGACATCACGCTGGCGCTGTGCGGAAAGCGTCTTGTCACCGACATGGGCAAGGACCAGCTCCGGCGCTAAGCCCGTGACCGCGCGACCACGGAGACACCGAAAAATTGGCAGAACCCGGCATCCATTTTCTCGACGCGCATGGGCCGGAAGGTGTGCGTCTTTACGCGATCGGCGATGTCCACGGCCGGCTCGACCTGCTGGCCGCCATGCATCGGCGCATCAGGACCGAGATCGAGCAGGAGGCGCCTGCCGACTGGCGCGTCATCCATCTTGGCGACTATGTCGACCGCGGGCCGGACTCGAAGGGCGTCATCGATTTCCTGATCGAAGCGCAAGAGCGCGACCCTCGTCACCTGATGCTGGCCGGCAACCACGACATCGGTTTTCTCGACTTTCTCAAGACCCCTGACCCGGAAGGGCTTTTCATCCGGTTCGGCGGCATCCAGACGGCACACTCTTACGGCGTGGCGATCAGTGAAGGCACAAGCATGTGGTTCGGCAAGGCCGAATCGGCCGTGCGCAAAGGACATCAGGCCCTGGTCGAGGCCGTGCCGCAAAGCCACATCGACTTCCTGCGATCGCTGCCGTTCTCCGCGACTTTCGGGGACTTCTTCTTCTGTCATGCCGGCATCAGGCCGGGCAATCCTCTGGAGAAGCAAAGCCCGCAGGACCTGATCTGGATCCGCGACGTCTTCCACAACCACCCCGACCTCTATCCGAAGATCGTGGTGCACGGCCACACGCCGGTGCCGGAGGCGGAAGTGATGGCCAACCGCGTCAATGTCGACACGCTTGCCTGGCAATCAGGCATGCTGAGCGCGCTCGTCGTCGACGGCGCGGACAAACGCATCCTGACAATGACGATCAAGGAAGCTTGAGCGTCGCGCGTCGGAGGACGCGAAAGGCGCTTTCCGCCTTTAGCGCAGCGAGGCGGTGACGCCGTAACCGTCGACGGCGTTGTGGTTGTTGGCTGCGTCGGCGGCATAGATGCCGAGACCGCACAGCACGATGGCGGACAACATGGCAAAGGACAGAAGCGCTGCTTTCACGGAGGTCATCTCTTGTTGAGCTTTCTGCATCTGTGCACCAGGCGGTTACCAATGCGTTGAAACGGAGAATTCGCTTCAAAGTTTCGACGATTTTGCGCTTCTAGGCATGTTCTGTATCAACGGTGTGTCGCGCGGGTCACACAAAAGGTTCATAGCCGTTGCACAGAAGATGCAGAGCGCGCGCCTTCTAGGATGGCGGGCGGACACAAGCCAAGAATGAAACGGTTTTCCCCAGGCGGTTTCACCGCCGCGTGCCAATTATGTCACGCTGGAGGGTACGGAGAGGCCAACACTCAGATGGTCGCTACCCAGGCACGGGCAATGGCGAGGCCAGCGGCATCCGCATCGGGCCCGTTGCGGGCCATTTCGCCATCGAGCTTGCCGGCCCAGTCGGGATGGCGAGCGGCGATGGTCGGGGCAAACGACGTGCTCCAGTCCTCGACCATCGGCCGGTCGGCCTCGAAATGGAACTGGAAGCCGTAGACGGCGCGGCCGACGCGAAATGCCTGGTTCTCGGCGACATCGTTGCCGGCAAGCCGCACGGCGGCCTCAGGCAGCACGAAGGTGTCGTCATGCCACTGGAAGATCGGGAATTTCTCCGGCAGCGCGCCCAGCACCGGATCGCCCTTGGCGTCCGCCGTCAGCGATACGCCGTGCCAGCCGAACTCATTGGCGCCGCCGATGCGGTTTTCGCCGCCGAAGGCACGGGCGACGAGTTGGCTGCCCAGGCAGATGCCGAGCACGGCGCGATCCTTGTCGGCAAAGTCGCGGGTCAGTTCGAGCAGTGCCGGGAAATAGGGGTACTCATCGTCGGCCAGCGCGTTCTGGCCGCCGCCGAGCACGATCATGGCATCATGCCCGGCCGCGTCATCCGGCAGGGGATCGCCTTTGTAAGGGAGACGCAGGTCGAGATCGGCACCCGCTTCCGCAAGTGCTGCGCCGACCTGGCCGAGGCCGGTATTGTCGTAGTTCTGCACCACCAGCACCCGCATCACAAAACCCTGCTGACATGAAAAGATGCGAGGAGCGATATCATGCCGCTCGCATTGCAGCCAAGATGCGTGTCCGGAGAGAAAACTATGCCACTGCAGAACCGGGTCGATCCGTTCGGTACCATCCACGCTGTGCCCGATCGCGGCATGTTCACCGGCAATCGCGGCATCATCCACGATCCCGAGACCAAGACGCTCAAGAAGAAGCGCTGGGCGCTTCCGGCCTGGATCATCTGCGTCCGCCAATTCCGCGATGTGCGGCGCGAACCGATGGGCCGCAACCGGAAGGGCGGCAAAGCGGGCTGGACAGAACTGTTCTTCCTCGACGAGGTGACGGCATTGGCGGCCGGGCATCGCCCCTGCTTCTTTTGCCAGCGCGAACGGGCCAGGGATTTCGTCGGCCGCTTCGGCGACGCGTTCGGCATTGCCGAACCGCGCGCGCCGATGGTCGACAAGCGGCTGCACAAGGAGCGGCTGGCCTCGGGCGGCAGGCCGCCAGGGATTGCTGTTGAAGACCTTGCCGGCCTGCCGGACGGCGCCATGGTTGCGGATGGTCGCACTGTTTATGCCCTGCGTAGGGGCAAGACGCTGCGCTGGTCGTTTGCGGGATATGGCCCACCCGCAGATTTCGGCCTGCTCAAAGGCAGGACGCTGTCGCTGCTGACGCCGGCCACGACGCTCGCCGTGCTGCGGCGTGGCTTTCGGCCGGTGTGGCATCCTACCGCCGAGGCTTGACGCCGGCGGCCGGCTCGCTCATTCCTCGGCGATGCGCGCCAATTACAAGATGCAACGTCTGTTCGTGCCCGACGATCTCGCGCCGGATGTCGAGTTCGACGCTGGCCAACAGCAGAGCCACTATCTCCTGCATGTGCTGCGGCTTGGCGAAGGCGCCGAAATCCTGGTGTTCAATGGCCGCGACGGGGAGTGGTCAGCGGCCATATCAGCGAAGACGAAAAGGGCGGTGCGGCTGAAGGTGTCAGCGCTGCAGCGGCCGCAGCCGCCGCTGCCCGATCTCGTCTACTGCTTTGCGCCGTTGAAGCAGGGCCGGCTCGACTATCTCGTGCAGAAGGCGGTCGAGATGGGCGCCGGCATCCTGCAGCCGGTCATCACCCAGCACACGCAAGTGGCCAAGCCGTCGATCGATCGCCTGCGCGCCAATGTCGTCGAAGCCGCCGAACAATGCGGCATCCTGGCCGTGCCTCAGGTGCACGAAGCCGAAAAATTCGACCGTTTGCTGACCGGCTGGGACACTGAGCGACGGCTGATCTTCTGCGATGAGGATGCTTCGACCAACAATCCGCTGGCCGCGCTGCAGGCGGTCAAGGAAAAGAAGCTTGCGCTGCTGGTCGGGCCGGAGGGCGGCTTTTCCGACGACGAGCGCAAGATGCTGCGCGCCCTGCCCTTCGTCACCGCCATTCCGCTCGGCCCGCGCATCCTGCGCGCCGACACGGCGGCGGTGGCCGCGCTCGCGGTGATGCAGGCAACTGTCGGAGACTGGTGAGACGTCATCCCTTGCAAGGGACGCAGAGTTCCAGCAACGTTCAATTCCTGTTGACCTGTGGCTCAGGATTTTTCGCTTGATCGTCTGCTGACATTTCGTCCATTTACCGCCGGCGGTCATCCGGCCGCCTCTGAGGGTACCATCATGGCGCGCGATACGACCGATTTCCGCCCGATCGAAGGTGTCGACGAACTCGTCGAGCATCTGGCCGAAGGCAACAAGCCGCGCGACAAATGGCGCATCGGCACCGAGCACGAGAAATTCCCCTTCTATGTCGACGGCAATGCACCGGTCCCCTATGGCGGCGAGCGCGGCATCCGCGCCATTCTCGAAGGCATGCAGTCAAAGCTCGGCTGGGATCCGATCGTCGATGACGGCCGCATCATCGGCCTGGTCGAGCCGACCGGTCAGGGTGCGATTTCGCTGGAACCCGGCGGCCAGTTCGAGCTTTCCGGCGCACCGCTGGAAACGATCCACCAGACCTGCCGCGAGGGCAACGCCCATCTGGCGCAGGTGCGCGAGATCGCCGAGCCGATGGGCATCCGTTTCCTCGGCCTCGGCGGCAGCCCGAAATGGTCGCTGGCCGAGACGCCGAAAATGCCGAAATCGCGCTATGAGATCATGACGCGCTACATGCCCAAGGTCGGCACCAAGGGCCTCGACATGATGTACCGCACCTGCACGATCCAGGTGAATCTCGACTTCGAGAGCGAGGCCGACATGCGCCGCAAGATGCAGGTGTCGTTGAAGCTGCAGCCGCTGTCGACGGCATTGTTCGCCAATTCGCCTTTCACCGAAAGCCACCCGAACGGCTTGCAGAGCTGGCGCGGCGATATCTGGCGCGACACCGACAACCAGCGCTCGGGCCTGCTCGAATTCTGCTTCTCGCCCGATTTCGGTTTCGCCGACTATGTCGAATGGGCGCTCGACGTGCCGATGTATTTCGTCATCCGCGACGGCCGCTATCACGACATGACGCACGTCACCTTCCGTCAGTTCATGGCCGGTGCCGCGCGCAATCAGGTGCCGGACGGGCTGCCGACAATGGGCGACTGGGCGAACCATCTGTCGACGCTGTTCCCGGACGTGCGGCTGAAGCGCTTCCTTGAGATGCGCGGCGCCGATGGCGGGCCATGGCGGCGCATCTGCGCGCTGCCTGCGTTCTGGGTCGGGCTGCTCTATGATGAAGCCGCACTCGATGCCGCCGAGGCGTTGACGTCGAGCTGGACGTATGAAGAAACGCTGGCGATGCGCAACGCCGTGCCGGAACAAGGCATTTCCGCACCGTTCCGCAACACCACGCTGCGCGAGATCGCGCGTGACGTGATGGTCATTTCCCGCATGGGCCTGAAGAACCGTGGCAAGAAGAACCGCGACGGTTATGACGAGACCTCGTTCCTCAACACGCTCGACGAGGTCGTGGCGCGCGGCACAACCAGCGCCGAGGAGATGCTGTCGGCCTACCACACGCGCTGGGGCGGCTCGATCGAGCCGGTTTTCATGGAATACGCCTATTAACCCTCGGATCTGGCAAAGCTGACCGGCCGGCAAAAGTCGCTTCAATCGGAAGTGGAAACAAACTAGGGTTCTTCGGCGAGGATTTCCGGAGGAGAGACCAATGCCTTCCTTGTTCGACATGCTGACACAGGCCCAGAACGGCAACGGCATGCAGGCCCTTGCCCAGCAATACGGGCTTTCGATGCAGCAGACGCAAGCCGCGGTCGCCGCATTGCTGCCGGCCTTTTCGCAGGGGCTGCAGCGCAACACAGCCGACCCTTACGGGCTCGGCGCCTTCATGACGGCGATGGCCAGCGGCCAGCACGCCAAGTATTTCGAGGACGCAACCCGGGCCTTCTCACCGCAAGGCGTCGATGAGGGCAACGGCATTCTCGGGCACCTGTTCGGCTCGAAAGACCTGTCGCGCGCCGTGGCCAGCCAGGCGGCGCAAGCCAGCGGCGTCAATCAGCAGATCCTGCAGCAGATGCTGCCGGCGATCGCCTCGATGGTCATGGGCGGGCTGTTCAAGCAGACGACAAATCAGATGCAGGCCGCCGGCGGTTTTGGCGGCGGCAACAATCCGCTCGGCGAGATCATCGAGCAGATGATGCGGCAAGGCGGCGGCATGCAGGCCCCGGCGCCGCAGCCGCGCCAAGCGCCGCCACCCCAGAACCCGATGGACAACCCGCTCGGCAAGGTGTTGCAGGACATGTTCGGCGGCGGTGCGGCTCAGCCACAGCCGCAAAGCCAGCCGCAGCCGCAGCCCAATCCCTACGGCGACAATCCACTCGGCAAGGTGCTGCAGGACATGTTCGGCGGTGGCGCGCCTCAGCCGCAGCCGCAAGGGCGGGCGCAGCCGCAGCCTCAGCAGACACAAAGCCCCTACGGAGACAATCCGCTGGGGAAAATCTTCGAGGAGATGCTGCGGCAAGGTGGCGGTGGCTTAGGCGGCATCCCTGGCGGACAGCCGGCGCCGCAACAGCCTCAAGCGCCCCCACAGCAGCGTCAGGCACCGCAGCCACAGGCCAATCCGAGCGGCAGGCCGAAAAACCCGTTCGACGACCTGTTCGGCAAGATGTTCGAGACCGGCGCCCAGCAGCGTGACGACTACCAGAAGGGCGTGGAGACGATCTTCGACCAGTTCAAGCGCGATATGGATCGGCGGTAAGACATGATGGACAGACTTGAATATCCGGTCGTCATTGCGCCACTTTCTGCAGAGGATGGAGCCTGATCTGCCAGGCTGCGTGAGTGATGGCGACACTCCTGAAGAGGCCATCGCCAATGTCCAGGACGCCATAGCAGCCTGGATAGAGGCCGCGCATGAGCTCGGCAGATCGATACCAAGGCCATCGCGAAAGCTGGCATTCGCCTGACAGCCAAAGGAAAAGCCCGGTCCTGGGAGGACCGGGCAGAGTGCAGGCGGGCCGGGGGGATCCGGCAGGGAGTGGGAGCCTGCATACTCGTCAGTCGCGTCGAACCCCGAAAAGGTTCGCGGCAACCTAAACAACAAGCATCAGATCAGGCCACCTTGCGGGCGATGTCCTCGATCGTTTCGATGCGATCGCTGGCGATTTCGCGCAGCATCGCCGTCGGGTCGCGGCCAAACGGCACGTCGATGGCGACGTGCAGGTCGCCGCGCGTCAGGCCGATATCGGCGAGTTCGGCGTCCGACATCTCGCCAAGACGATAGAAGGCGCGGCGATTTTTCCAGGCGCGGTAGATGTTGGAGACAGTGTTGGCCACGCGAGTCGCAACGGCCGGACGCGAGGTGATGCGCGAGGTCTCGGTGGCGAAATCAAACGTGGTCATTGTCGGTCTCCTTCAGACTCGAACTGACAAAACCAGGCGATCGGCGCTGGCGACAGCGGCCGTTCCGGCTTCGATTCACATGCCTTCATGTGGACAATGCCAATTTGCCATCGGCCGATTGATTAATCCAACGAATGTTTCTAATCTTTACCATCAACACCAGTGATGGATCATGTCGATGAAATCGCCGCTCGATCTCGATCAGTTGCAAACTTTCATCTCGATTGCCGACACCGGCAGCTTCACCAGAGCGGCCGAAGAGGTGCACCGGACCCAGTCGGCGGTGTCGATGCAGATGCGCCGGCTGGAGGAGCGGCTCGGCAAGCCGCTGTTCGAAAAGGACGGGCGCACCAACAGGCTGACCGAGGAAGGCGACAAGCTGCTTTCCTATGCGCGGCGGCTGCTCTATCTCAACCGTGAGACGCTGGCTGCCTTCGACGACCGGCGGCTCGAAGGCACGATCCGCATCGGCACGCCCGACGACTATGCCGACCGTTTCCTGCCCGAGATCATGGCGCGGTTCACGCGCTCCAATCCGCGCGTCGAACTGACCGTCATCTGCGAGCCGACACCGGGGCTGGTCGAGCATATCAAGCGCGGCAATCTCGACCTCGCGCTGGTGACTCACAACGACGTACGCGGCCAGTCGGAGGTGGTGCGGCGCGAACCGCTGCTGTGGGTCACCTCGGCCAACCATGCGACGCATGAGCAGGAAACGCTGCCGATGGCCTTCGGCCGGCCGAACTGCATCTGGCGGCGCGCCGCCGTCGATGTGCTCGACCAGCAGAACCGCGACTATCGCATCCTGTTCACCAGTTTCTCGGCCACCGTCATCACCGCCGCGGTGCTTTCGGGCCTCGCGATCTCGGTGCTGCCGGAATGTGCGCTACGGCCCGGCATGCGGGTGCTGGGCGAAGCCGACGGCTTCGGCGCCCTGCCCGATTGCCGCATCGGCATCATGCGCGGCCAGACGTCGCGGCCGGAGATCGTCGATGCGCTCGCCCGCCATATTTCGGAAAGCCTGGACAACATCTCCGTGCCGGTCGGTGAAGATCCCGGGACATTCGATTTCGCGGCACTCGCCTTCACCAAGCTGCGGCGAACCAAGCCGAACCAGATTCTGCCCGGCTGGTAGGCGGGGTCAGGTATGCGGGTTATGAACGGCTGGCCCGACGCAACCGCCTTGACGCGGGCGCCCAACCGTTCCCCAATCGACCGATGAGCGAAGCAGCATCCGAATCACGCACCAACGCCGCCGAATATACGGTGAGCGAGATTTCCGGCGCGCTGAAGCGCACGGTCGAGGACGTTTTCGGCAATGTGCGGGTGCGCGGCGAAATATCAGGCTATCGCGGGCCGCATTCGTCCGGTCATGCTTATTTCGCGCTGAAGGACGACCGTGCCCGTCTCGACGCCGTGGTCTGGAAAGGCACGATGAGCCGGCTGAAATTCCGCCCCGAGGAGGGGATGGAGGTGATCGCCACCGGCAAGCTCACCACTTATCCCGGCAAGTCCAACTACCAGATCGTCATCGACAATCTGGAGCCTGCCGGCGCCGGCGCCCTGATGGCTCTGCTGGAGGAGCGCAAGCGGCGGCTACAGGCCGAGGGGCTGTTCGATGCCGGTCGCAAGCGGTTGCTGCCATTCATGCCGCGCGTCATCGGCGTCGTCACCTCGCCGACAGGGTCCGTCATCCGCGACATCATCCACCGCATCAAGGACCGCTTTCCGCTGCACATCCTGGTCTGGCCGGTGCGTGTTCAAGGCGAGACGTCAGGCGCGGAAGTGACTGCCGCGGTCAACGGCTTCAACGCGCTGGCCTGGGACGGCGCCATTCAGCGCCCCGATCTGCTGATCGTGGCGCGCGGCGGCGGCAGCCTCGAAGACCTCTGGGGCTTCAACGACGAGGCGCTCGCCCGCGCCGTTGCCGCTTCCGGCATTCCGGTGATCTCGGCTGTCGGCCACGAGACCGACTGGACGCTGATCGACCTCGTTGCCGATGTGCGGGCGCCGACGCCGACGGGTGCGGCCGAAATCGCCGGGCCGGTGAAGG